>NZ_CFQVBI010000014.1:0-28326 GCF_986095205.1 Megamonas sp.
TTAAATTCATTTGAGTATTTAGTCATAAAAAAACTGCACCTCCAAAAGTTGTTTTGTGTCCAACTTTTGGGGTGCAGTTCAATAAGCTGTGCTTTTTATTTTATTTTTGTTTACTGATTATATATTTATCTGTAGCGAAATCTAACATTTCTTGCCATGTTTTGAATTGAGTATTTTTAGCTACATGTTTATCCATTAATTCTTCTGGTAATTCTTCAAAATCTTTTTGGCAAGTGATGTTAAATTTACCACCTGTTAAAAATTTGGCAAAAGTTTTATAGTTAGTATATTTACGCATAAAGGAAATATTGAATACTTTGTCAAACTCTATTAATTGAGGTTCGATTTCATTAGGTAATTTATAATATCCTGTGATTTTTACAGCCATAAAGCTACCTCCAGTATAAATAAAATGAAATAAAAATTTTAACTATATAATATAAAATATGAAGAAAATAGTAAATATAACAAAGGTGTGAAATGTTTTATGAAAAATTTTATTTTAGTGCCTGACTCTTTTAAGGGAACTTTATCAGCTATAGAAGTCTGTAATATCATGAAGTCATCAATAAAAAAATTATATAAAGATGTAAATATCATCAGTGTGCCTGTAGCTGACGGTGGTGAAGGAACAGTAGAGGCATTTTTATATGCTCTTGGTGGGGAAAAGAAAAGTGTTTGGGTAAGTGATGCTTTTAATGAACAGAAAATATTAGCTCATTATGCTATGTTAAAAGATGATATAGCTGTCATAGAGATGGCTGCTTGTGTGGGATTGCCATTGGTGAAAAATCGCTTAGAGCCAGATAAAACAACTACTTTCGGCGTGGGTGAATTAATCATAGATGCTATAAATAGTGGGGCTAAAAAAATAATTTTAGGTCTTGGTGGAAGTGCGACAAATGATGGCGGTTGTGGTATGGCTGCTGCTTTAGGCGTGAAATTTAAAGATGAACAAGACCAAGAATTTATACCAACAGGTGGGACATTGTCTCAAATTTATAAAATTGACATGAATAATATATATCCAAAGATAAAAGATGTAGAATTTATATCTATGTGTGATGTGGATAATCCTTTATGTGGCAAACTAGGTGCATCAGCAGTTTTTGCTCCTCAAAAGGGTGCTGATGAAGATATGGTTAAATTATTAGATGAAGGGTTAGCTCATTTAGCAAAAATAATTAAACGAGATTTACATATTGCGGTGAAAGATATCAAGGGAGCTGGAGCTGCTGGCGGTTTAGGTGCAGGCAGTATAGCTTTTCTGCAAAGTAAATTAACTAAAGGCATAGATGTTATTTTGGATACGATAAATTTTGATGAATTAGTTTCAAAGGCAGATATTGTATTTACAGGTGAAGGTAAATTTGACAGTCAATCTTTGCATGGAAAAGTAGTCATGGGTGTGGCAAATCGCAGTCAAAAATATAAAACTCCTGTAATTGTGGTAACAGGAGCTATTGGTGAAAATATTCAAGAAGCGTATAATAAAGGTATAACAGCTATATTTAGCATTAATAAAGAACCTATGGAATTTAGTAAATCAGCCTTGAAAAGCAAAGAAAATATGATATTAACTATGGAAAATATTTTAAGATTATTAAAAATATGAGGTGGCAAATATGCAAAGTGTTTTAATGGAAAAAAATGAGCATCTAGGGATAATTACATTAAATCGTCCTAAAAGTTTAAATGCAATGAATGCAGATTTAGTGGAAGAATTTCATCGTGCCTTAGATATTTTTGTAGAAGATGAAGATGTTCGCGTAATTATTTTAACTGGTGCAGGTAGAGCTTTTTGTGCTGGTGGTGATTTAGGTTATTTAGAAAGTTTAAATGATGATAAAAAAAGAAAAGCCTTTATTGAACGTGTAGGCGAAATGACTTTAAAATTGAGAAATTGTGCTAAACCTGTTATTGGTATGATAAATGGTGTTACCGCTGGTGCTGGTGTTAATTTAATGTTAGCTTGCGATATTGTATGTAGTAGTGAAGATGCCAAATTCATTCAAAGTTTTGTCAATGTTGGTTTAGTTCCTGATTGTGGTGGTATGTATTTATTAAAAGAAACAGTAGGATTGCAAAAAGCGAAAGAATTGATGTTCACAGCTGATGTAATCAGTGCTCAAGAAGCAGAAAAATTAAAAATGGTAATGCATGTCTATACAAAAGAAGATTTGAAAATAGAAACAGAAAAAATAGCGCAAAAAATAGCTCAAGGTGCGCCTATGGCTATTATGTATATGAAGAAAATGTTGAATAAATCATATGCAAATTTAAAAGATTTTCTTGATGAAGAAGCTCTTGTACAGACTTTTTGTTTAGGAACAGAAGATTGTAAGGAAGGAATTTTGGCTTTTAAACAAAAACGTCAACCTAATTTTCAAGGCAAATAATAGATTTAGAAATATTTAATTAGATAAAAATAAAAAGTCCTACGAAATTGCCGAACGTAGGACTTTTATCTTGCTTATATCTTCTAGAATTAGGAAGGATTAATTTAATAATAATATAATTTTTAGTAAATAACAAGTAATTTTAAGAATTTTTTAATATTGTTAAGATATAATGAAAAAAAGTGCATTTAAGGGAGGGTTTCTTATGCAAAAATCGTGGAAAATTTTAATGAGTTTATTTATGGTAATGCTTTTATCAATGTCGGTTACATTTGCGCAATCAAGCTATTATGAAGTGCAAGAAAAGACATTGAATAGTGAGTTTGTAGAGGGAAAATATCCAGTAGTAAATGCAGATAATATTTTAGTGAAATCTAGAATAAATAGACAGATTACTAAAATAATAAACGACTTTAATCAAAATGTTCAACAAGAAAATGATATTGGTAGAGACCTTACAGGTTTTATCGGATATGAAATAAAAGCAAATAGCGATAAAGTTTTTAGTGTGATAATAAATTGTTCTACTATGTATAAAGGTGCGGCTCATCCAAATACGTATGCTTATGGATTAAGCTTTGATGAACAAGGTAATTTAATACAATTTTCTCAAGTTATTAATATAGATAAGCAAAGTGGAAAAAATATTTATACAATAGATAATTTAAATAAAGAAATAAAAGCACAGGTAGGTCAGCATCTATTTGATTTCCATAAAGATGTAACAGCATTTCCTCAAGAATTTTATTTAGATGAAAATATGGATTTACATGTATTGTTCCAAAGATATGAGATAACACCATATGCAGTAGGTCTTGTTGATGTTATTTTAAAAAAATAAAATTGCTATAAATAAAAAACTGCTAGATACAATATGCTAGCAGTTTTTTTTATTAGTTTTAAATGAAATAAAATAATAAAGATAAGATTATAAGAAATAAAATCATAGAGATATAATCTATAGCTCTTAATTTAGTATCAATGATAAATACTCTTGGCTTAGGAGAAGAAAATCCTCTCATTTGAAGACTGAGCGCCATATTTTCACTGCGAGAAATAGAGCGAAAAACCATGGGTTTAATTACCATCATATAGTCAAAAATGCGACGAAATGGATTTGATGAAGGTTTAAAACCACGGCAACTCTGGGCATCGCGAACAGCAGAGCTTTCTTCTAATATATCAGGAACAAAACGCAAAATAGCAGTAATCATAAAAGCGTATTGATAAGGTAAATGCAATTGTTTTACTAATGAAGCTGTGAGTTCTCTAGCAGAAGTGGTTTGCAAGAGCAATAATAAAGATACTGCCATGATGAACATTTTGAGAGCAGAAGCAATGGAGGTATTTAAATCAGTACCGCAAACAAGTTGAATTAGAAATAAAATAAAGCTGAAAAAAATTAAAATACCAAGAGCGCTCCAAAGTAATTTTGTCTTAGGTAAATAAAAACAAGTAAAAACTTCGATAAGGGCTAATAGACTTAAGATATATAAATCATTAGTGATTAAAGACGCTATTGAAATCATAATAGCTAAAATTAATTTTGTTAAAGCAGTTAATTTATACATTATAATCAACCTCGTTTGTGTAAATGAGCGTAAATTTCCATAGGAGTAAGGCAAATATCTAGACCTAATTCTTGGCTGATACAAACAGCTTCAGGTAATTCTAAACCGAGCTTTAGCGTCAATTCTTTTTGAGAAAATAAATCAAGTGGCGTACCATCAAAAGCAAGTTCTCCTTGATTGATGACGATGACTTTATCAGCATGTTCAGCTAAGATATCCATATCATGTGTTACCATGATGATACCTAGACCTTGAGCATTTAGTTTTCGCATCAAGCGCAATAACATAGTGCGTTCTCGGCAATCTTGCCCAGAGGTAGGTTCATCTAAGATTAAGATTTTAGGTTTGGCAGCTAAGGCACAAGCGATAGATAATCGTTGTTTTTGCCCTAAGGTTAAAACTTGAGGCATTTCCCAAATTACATCTTGAAGATTAGTTATTTTTAAAACTTCTTCGACACGTTTTTTTATAGTATGTTCATTACAACCTAATTTTCTAGGAGCAAAAGCTACTTCTTCAAAAACAGTGGAAGCGAATAATTGTTGGTCAGGATTTTGAAATACATAACCGATATATTGAGCCATTTCATATGGTTCTTTTTTAGTGATATCAACATCATCTAAAGTCATAGAGCCTCTATTAGGGTGTACAAGTCCCATTAGAAGTCTAGTTAATGTTGTTTTACCACTGCCATTTCTGCCAGCTATAGCCGTGATTTTTGTATCATCTATATTTGTGGAGATGTTCTTTAAGATAAATCTATTTTTTTGATAGCTAAAAGAAATATTATTTAGCGTTAACATGATTATCACCTATTTCATAGCGTATTTTCCAGCGAAGAGGAATAACTTCAGGATAAATTTTTTCTTCATACATATATTTTAAACAATCATCTACATTACCATTGTAAGCTAAATGACCGTTATCAATTACACAAAGTTGGTCAGCAATATCAAGTACATATTTCAAATCATGTTCAGTTACAATGATTGTTTTATTATATCTTTTATTGAGATTGACTAATAAATTATAGATATCTTTTGCGCCTTCAGGGTCAATGGCAACAACTGGTTCATCAAGAATGATGATAGGCGTATTCATTGCCATTATAGAGGCAATAGCAAGTCGTTGTTTTTGCCCGCCAGATAAAGCTGAAATCGGCATATTTTCTTTATCGGATAGACCAACGCTAGCTAAAAGTTCGCGTCGTCTTTTGATGATTTCTTGAGCATTAAGACCAGAGGTTTCAAGAGAAAAAGCAATTTCATCGCCAACTGTTTGCGTTACGAGTTGAGCATTGTAATCAGCCATAACAACACCGATTAATTCATTGAGTTTTTTAGGTGGTGTATTCAAGATATCAATATTGGCTATATTTATTTTGCTAGTGGTGATTTCACTCAAATATGTAGGTTTACTGCCAGCTATATTTAAGATTAAAGAAGTTTTACCACTGCCATTTACACCTGTGATTACACAAAAAGAACCTTGAGGAATAGTCAAATTTATATCGTGTAAAGAAAATTGTTTATCATTTTTATTTAATTTGGCATTGAAGATTTTAAAGGCAGGTAAATATAGCAATTGACCAGCAACAGCACCTAAAAGAGCAACTAAAGCTACAGCAGGAAGCATAGCATAAAGATAAATATTCATAGGAAGTTGTAAAAAGATTTTTGTCAAAGTAACAAAAGTACCGCCACTGATAAAAGTAGTGATAAATACAACGATAAAAGGAATTAGTGAAATTTTAGATTTTTTAATGTTAAAAAGATTGCTATTGACCATTAAAGCACAAATAGTAGCAGCTAATGGGTCACTTATTAAATTAGCATAAGGTAGAGCAGCTTTAGATGTCATCATAGCGATGATACCGGAAACTAAACCAATGCCGAAACCTTGTTTTATTGTCGGTCTACATAATAATATTGCTAAACAATACATTACAATATTCCAGTTTAAAGATATGCCACCAATATTTGGCGAAACCATACGTAAAATTACACCGATGGCTAATAATAAAGTAGTAATAGTTATCCAACGTAACTCCATAAATAAATCCTCCAATCAAATAACAAACAAATAAAAAAGCCTCTCAATCCCTATAAAAAGGGACGAGAGGCGTTATACTCGTGCCACCCTTAGTTAAACTAAGTAGCAAATTATCTTACTAAATACAAAGTGCGGGATTTTTTATATCCGATACTCGTTTCCGTATAACGGTGGAAAAGGCCGATAGTGCTTACCCCATAATATTATGGCTCAGGCTACATCTCACAAGTCCATTCGCTATCATAAGTGCTTATCGAACTCTCAGCATCGTCGATTCTCTGTAAAGCTTTTATCATAGTTACTATTCTTGCTCATAGATTTTAAATATATTAATCTGTGTTCATGATATCAAAACTATTTTTTATTGTCAAGACACAATGAAATTTTTAATTTTGTATAGTTGTAAAATGATTATTAACGAGAAAATCTTTTATTACATTAAAATATTCATTAGGATAATTAGAAATAGCTTGAGCATGTGTAGAGTCTTTGAACATATGCATAGATTTTGTTGCACGACAATTATCGTATAATTCTTGAAGTGTATTTGGTGGGATTAAAGTATCTGCACTGCCATGTAAAAATAATGTAGGGCTTGTGGAGTGAGCTACTGCTTTTAATGGAGCTAATTTATCTAAAGTTGAGCCTGTATGCCAATACATGCAGACTTGAGAATAAATCCATAAGATATCAAGAATTTTGGAATCATTAGGTAATTGTATCATGCTGTGTAGATGATTGTAATAAAGACCTTTTAAATCACTATAGGAACTATCCTCAATGTAAAAATCAGCAGGGTGAACAGACAATCCACTGTGCAGGAGTGCAAATGCACCACCTAGAGAAATTCCATGAATGCCAATTAATTCTTGTTGTTTTGTATTGCGAAGATAATCGCACCACATATCAATATCACGAATTTCTGTTTGTCCCCAAGTGATAATGCCATCACTTTCACCATGACCACGTAAATCAATCAATAAGACATTAAATCCTAATTGTTTATAGATATTGACATAATTTAAGCACATGGAACGATTTTGATAAAGACCATGAATTAAAATAATTGTCTTTTTATATTTGGAATTGTTGTTGATAAAAGTGCCAACTAATTCACGAGAACTGTCACCATAAGGAGTATATAGAGCAACTTTTTGAGCGTTAGGGTTTTCTTGTTGATATTGATTTATTCTCGTCAAGTCTTGAGAATGATTTACGATGCTAGTGAGATTGATATTTAATTGGGGATTGCTAAGCTCCATATATAAAATATTGCCTAAAATTAAACCTAAAGTATTAAAAGTTAAAATAGCACCGATTAAAAGCCCAATAAAAAATATAAATAAAGAATGAAGAAATTTTTTCACATAAACCACCTAGATAAAAAATAAAAATTTGCAATAAAAACCAAAGATAATAAATTGGATAATAACGAGTATATATTATTTAGATGATTTTATAAAGATTATTTTTAAGGAGTTATGATAATAATTATCTATAAATAATAAATCTTGCGTCTATATAAGTTATTAGTGTATACTTAACTTAAATATACACTACAAAGGAGGTTTTATATTATGGATGTTATAACTCTATCTAGATTGCAATTTGCAATCACAACAATTTACCATTTTTTATTTGTTCCGGTTTCATTAGGTTTATCCATTTTCATTGCTATTATGCAGACTATGTATTTAAAAACAGATAATGTAGTTTATAAGCGTTTAGCAAAATTCTTTGGAAAACTCTTTATCATTTCATTTGCCATGGGCGTGGTAACTGGTATCGTACAAGAATTTCATTTTGGTATGAACTGGTCTGAATACTCTCGTTTCATGGGAGATATTTTTGGGGCACCACTTGCACTAGAAGCATTGACTGCATTTTTCTTAGAGTCTGTATTTTTAGGTGTATGGATTTTTGGTGAAGGTCGTTTATCCAAAAAATTACATTGTTTATCTATTTGGCTTGTAGCTTTTGGTAGTAATTTATCTGCTTTTTGGATTTTAGTTGCAAATTCTTTTATGCAACATCCTGTAGGTTATACTATTGCTAATGGCAGAGCTGAAATGACAGACTTTTTGGCATTAGTAACTAATCCTTATGTTGTAGGGCAATATGCTCATACTGTATTATCTGGTATTGTTACAGCTGGTGTGATTGTAGTGGCTGTAAGTGCTTATCGTTTATTGTCTGGTCAAAATGTAGAAACATTTAAAACAGCGATAAAATCAGGTATTATCTATAGTTTAATTGGTTTGTTCTTAGTAATGGGCAGTGGACATTTACAAGCTCAGTTTATCGGTAAAAATGTACCAATGAAGATGGCAGCTATGGAAGCTTTATGGGAAACTGAAAATCCAGCTCCTTTCACTGTAATAGCTAATATTGATACAGAAAATAAGGTAAATCATGATGCTATTGAAGTGCCATATATGTTATCTATGCTTATTTATGATAGCCTAGAAGGCGAAGTAAAAGGCATAAATGAATTGCAAGAACAATATATTCAACAATATGGTTATGATGATTACATTCCAAATGTAGTTTTGTTATTCTGGAGCTTTAGAATTATGATAGCTTGCGGTGTAGCTATGATTGGTGCAATGATTTTAGCAGGCTTTTTATTCTATACAAAACGTTTGGAAAATGCTCGTTGGCTCTTAAATATTTTAGTATTATTATTGCCATTGCCATTTATAGCAAATACTTTTGGTTGGATAATCACTGAAGCTGGTCGTCAGCCATGGATGGTAGTAGGTTTGCAAAAAGTATCTGATGCAGTATCTCAAAATATCACTAGCACAGAAGTTTTAATTACATTGGTAGGTTTTACACTTATTTATGCTTTATTAGCTGTAGCTGCTATCTTTATAGCTCTTAAATTCGTGAAAAAAGATGCTCATAAGATGGATGATGAAGGAGGGCAGGCATAATGGATTTACAAATTGTATGGTTTATACTTGTAACAGTTTTATTTGTAGGTTTCTTCTTCTTAGAGGGCTTTGACTATGGTGTAGGTACGATTTTACCATTTTTTGCGAAAAATGATGTAGAACGCCGTATGCTCATTAATTCCATAGGTCCAGTTTGGGATGGTAATGAAGTTTGGATGATTACTGCTGGCGGTGCTATGTTTGCAGCATTCCCTCATGTATATGCTACTATGTTTAGTATGCTTTATATGGCATTGTTTTTGATGCTCTTAGGTTTAATTGTTCGTGGTGTAGCTTTTGAATTTAGAAGTAAACACGATTGCACATATTGGCGAAGCTTATGGGATTATATGATTTTCTTTGGCAGTGCCTTACCTGCATTTTTATGGGGCGTTGCTGTAAGTAATATGATGAAAGGTTTCGCTATCAATGGTGAAATGATTTATAAAGGTACTTTCTTTGATTTATTATCTTTATATACTATCGTTGGTGGTATTACTTTCTTATTGGTATTTGCTTATCATGGAACAGTATTTTTAACACTTCGTCTTGCTGATACAAAAATGATTGATAGATTGCGTATCGTATCTGTATGTCTTGGTGGTACAGCAGCTATTTTCTATGTGCTTTGTTTGATTTTAACTGCATTGAATACAGATATGTTTGCGTCAATTTCTTCTGTTATTTTATTTATTCTAGCAGCTGTTTCTTTTGTAGCTTCTATCTTATTAGTTTATAAAAAACAACAATATGTTAAAGGCTTTATCGGTTCTTCTTTAGCTATTGTATTTACAACAGTTGCAGTATTTGCAGGATTGTTCCCACGTATTTTAATATCCACTTTAAATCCAGATTGGAGCCTAACAATTTATAACGCTTCTTCTACTGAATATACTTTGACTATAATGACAATTGCTGCTGTTTGCTTTGTACCAGTAGTACTCATTTATCAAGGTTGGACTTATTGGGTGTTTAGAAAACGTGTAAGTCATCATGACTTAGAATATTAATTAAAAGAATGATAGATAAAAATTTATTAAAAGATATTTTCCCTTTTAAACGACAGTTGATTTTGGTGATGATATCAAATATTATGCAAGCTATGATGATTGTAGCTATAGCATATATTATTGCTTATATAGCAGATAAATTACTTTTATCTCGCTTAGAAAGTAGTACAGCAACGCCATTATTGGTGTTGCTGTTTTTCTTTTTTTGTATAAAGGCAATACTAAATTATTTTAATCATTATCAAATGGAGAAAATATCATTAAATGTACAAAGCAATTTACGTAAACAATTATTTGCAGTATTGGCTCAGCGTAGTTTTTTAGCTAATTCATATGCAAAAGGGCAATGGATAGCCTTGATTACAAAAGGCGTTGATAAATTAGATATTTATTTAACGTCATTTATACCGCAATTAGGTTTATTGAGTACAATTCCGCTCATTTTATTGATATTTACTTTTATCAATGATTGGATATCTGGATTGATTTTTTTGATTACTGCACCATTAATACCATTTTTTATGATTTTAATTGGCAAAATTGCAGATAAGGAAAATAAAAAACAGTGGCAAGTTTTTCAAAAATTAACTATGTATATGGCAGATTTATTGCCTGGTTTATTGATTGTTAAAGCATATAATCAAACACAAAGACAATTAAGTGAAATAAATAAAAATGGTAAACTTTTTAGTCAGGCGACTTTAAAAGTTTTGCGCATAGCTTTTATTTCAGCTTTTATGTTAGAATTTATTTCTACATTAAGTATAGCGATTATTGCTGTAAATATTGGTCTTAGACTTATCTATGGACATGTGGAATTTTTACCTGTATTTTTTATCTTATTGATAGCCCCACAATTTTATCAGCCTTTTCGTCAATTTGGTTCAGCTTTTCATGATGCCATGAATGGAATTACAGCTTCTAGTGAAATTTATGCTATGATTGATAAACTAAACTGTATAAAGGAAAGTAAGGCAAATTTAAAATTTGATGATGCAGATATGGTGCAGATTGAATTAAAAAATGTTTATTATAAATATCAAGATAATGATAAATGGGCAATTGATGATTTGAGCTTGAAAATAGAAAAAGGCAAGCAAATTGTTTTGACTGGAGATAATGGGGCAGGAAAATCCACATTATTTAAATTATTATTAGGTATAGAAAAATGCCAATCTGGAGAAATCTTAATCAATGATTATAATTTAGCTGATTTAGATAAACAATGGTGGCAAAGTCAAATTGGCTGGGTAGCTCAAGAGCCATATATTTTTTCAGCGACAATCAGGGAAAATATAACTTTAGGTAGAGATTTTAATTTAAAAGAAATAGAACATATTTGTCAGTTGGTAAATTTAGATGAATTTATAAAATCATTGCCACAGGGATATGATACAGAAATGACTTCAGCGATGAATTTAAGTTCTGGGCAAAAGCGTCGCTTAGGTTTAGCTAGAGCTTTAATTGGTAGACCAAAATTATTATTATTAGATGAACCTATGGAAAATTTAGATGTATATAATGAAAAGTTGATACAAAGAATTTTATCTGATTTAAAAAATAAAGTAACTGTAATAATCATTGGTCATCGCTTACAGACTTTAAAAAATGCTGATGAATTGATTTATTTACAACAGGGAAAATTAGTAGATAATGAAAAAATTAAGGATAAGATAAATTATTTTAGTGAAATAATAGAAGGTGAAAGGAGTATTTGAAATGGTACAGATATTGAGTAATATGATAAGACCTGTAGTATGGAGTTTATTATTAGCAATATTAGTAGGTACTATTTCAACATTAAGCTCAATAAGTTTAATGGGACTTTCAGCATGGTTGATAGCTAGTGCTGCCTTGCAACCGCCACTTTATGTTTTATCACTTGCTATTGTAGGTGTACGCTTTTGCGGTGTAATGAGGGCTGTTTTTCGTTATTTAGAGCGATATTTTACACATAAGGTAGGTTTTTCTCTATTTACTAGTTTTAGAGTATTTGTTTTGACAAAAATTATCAAAGCATTGCCATTCAAGAAACAAACAGAAAATGGAGATACTTTTGATTTAATTGTAAATGCAGTGGATAATTTAAGAGATAGTTTTCTGCGATTCTTTTTGCCACCTATTATAACTACGATAAGTGTATTTATCTTATCTATATGGTTTTTTCTATATAGTTATGATTTAATGATATTACTAATTAGTTCATGGCTTATATTTATGATAGTCATACCTTATATGACATGGCGAAGATATTTGAAATTAAAAAAGCATAAATTTTTATTGACTCAAGAGATTATAGAGTTTTATGAAGGTAATAGGGAACTATCTTTCTATAATTATGACAAATATAGATTAAAAAATATTAACCATAGTATTGAGCAGTATCAACAATATCAGCAAAATTTATTTAAATTAAAATTAAAAGTTAATCTATGTAGTGAATTTATAATGGGAGCTTATTTAGTTATTTGTTTGGCTATAAGTATTTATTTGATGAATACACAAGATTTTAATCCCATTATGGCGATTACAATAATATTGACTTATCAAGCTGTCTTAGAAGTGTTAGCGATGATGCCTTCATTAATAGAGCATTTTGACGAAGCTAGTAAACGTTGGCAAGATTTAGCTATTTTTATGCAAGAAAAAAAGTTTATTGCTGATACAGATAATGAAATAAAAAGTGAAAATCAAGAAGATAAGCAAAGTAAAGATGTGCAATTATTGCTGAAAGATTTAGCTTATGGATATGATAAAGTTTTATTGAAAGATATAAATTTATCTATAAAAAAAGGCAATAAAACCTTGATTGTCGGCACTAGTGGTTGTGGAAAATCCACATTATTTTATGTGTTAATGAGATTATTATATCCATTGAAGGGAAATATCTTTATACAAGGCAAAAATTACGATGATTTAGCTGAAAAATCTATACGTGAACATTTTGCAGTAGCATTTCAAGAACATCATATTTTTAATTTATCTATACGCGATAATTTTAAAATGCTTTATGAAGATATCACTGATAAAGAAATATATAAATCCTTAGAAAATGTATATTTATTAGATTTTGTAAATCAAGTGGGATTGGATTATATAGTGGGCAATGATGGCAATAAATTATCAGGTGGGCAAAAGCATAGATTACAATTAGCTATTTGTTTAGCAAAACAAAAAGATATAATTTTATTAGATGAACCTACAGCAGGGCTTGATATAAAAACGACAAATAATATATGTAGTCAACTTATGGAAAAATATCAAAAACAGACGATGATAGTAACTTCTCATGATATAAGTTTGTTGCGATTTTTTGATGATATTATTATTTGTGGAGAAGAAAAAATCATAGAACAAGGTAATATAAAAAAATTATTATTGCGTGAAGATAGTTATTTGAACAAATTGATTAGGTACAAAAACTTTATCTAGGAGCAATTTATTTGTATTTTTTATAGGGATATTCTATAATGATTATAAGATTATAAATAATATTTATAGATTTTGGGGTGATTTTATGCTAGGTATTGAGCGACGTCGGGAAATAATGAAATTATTAAATCAGCACCAAAAAGTTTATGTACAAGATTTGAGTAAATTATTTGATGTAACTGATGAAACAATAAGGCGTGATTTAGAGAAATTAGAGCAACAAAATTTAGTTAAACGTTGTTATGGTGGAGCGGTAATAAATGACCATACAAGTCAAGATATTTCTTTTTTAAAACGCATAGATATTAATAATAGTAATAAGGTTTATATAGCTAAAAAAGCTGAACACTTGATTAATGATGGCGATACCTTAATGGTAGATGCAAGCACTACATGTTTATCATTATTGCGATATTTAAAAGATAAGAAAGATTTAACTATAATTACAAATTCTATAAGACTTATAAATGAATTTGTAAATAGTGATTTTAAAATAATTTCAACTGGTGGAGAATTAAGAGCTCATTCTTATGCTTTAGTTGGAACTACTGCTTGTGAGACTATAAAGAAATATTATGTAGATACGGCTATTATCAGTTGTAAGGCTTTGGATATGAAAAAAGGTTTGATGGAATCAAATGAGCCTGAAAGTATTATTAAACGACAAATGATAGAACAAGCACAAAAAAGTATTTTATTAGCAGATAGTACGAAATTTGATAAAACTGCATTTACTAAAACATGTGATTTAGCTCAAATTGATACAATTGTAACGGATAAAGAACCTAATATTGAGTGGTTTGATTATATTAAAGAAAATGATATAAAGTTGATTTACTAAAAAAAGCTGTAACAAAAGAGGATATCTCTAATTGTTACAGCTTTTTTATAATGTTTATTTTAAGAAAGTTTTATTTAAATCTATTTTAAAATCTCTAGCTAAATCAAGGAAATTTTGAGTGGTAATAGTTTGTTTTTTGCCACCCATTGAACGGACTTTTACACAGATTTCAGCAGCTTTTTCTGCAGTATCCATAAGTCCAAAAGCTTCATCAAAATCTTTACCAGAGCAGAACATACCATGATGAGCCCATACTACAATATTATATTTTTTCATAAGTTCACTTGTAGCTTTAGCTATTTCGCTACCACCTGGAACCATCCAAGGAACAACACCGATACCCTCAGGGAAAATAACAGGATCTTCTGTTGCCATTTCCCAAAGTTCACGAGTAAATTCTTTATCGTTTAGTGGTAAAACGAAAGTAAGAGCAATAATGTTAGTTGGATGAGCATGATAAATTACATGATTTTGCCCATTAGTTAAGTCTTTTTTTATGCTATGGTTCATAAGATGCGTAGGAAATTCACTTGTTGGACGACCACCCTTTTCTAATCCCCAAACGATAGCATAATTTTCACCTTTATCATCAATTTTAGCAATACAAATATTATCTTCTGGTTTTAAGATAATATTGCGCATATAACGACCAGTCCCAGAAACTAAGAAATATTCATTAGCTAAATTAGGTACACTTACACCAATCGGAATCCAATTAGTAGGTGCTTTTAATTCAGATTTTATTTCTTCGATTTCTTCAGGTTTTATACGATAACTTAGATTGCCACCATTGCGTTCATGCCAACCTTTTTTGAATGCATCGTCAGTAAGACGTATAAATCCTTGAATAAATTCAGCATTAGTAATTAACATAAAATATCCTTTCTTATGAGAAAATCTTTGTTTTTTGTTTATGTCTTTGTTATTTTTATTATTTTAAATATAATACCACATAAAATCACAATAAACAATAAAATAAAAAATGAGTTTTCAGTAAAATTTAAAAATAAAATAATTTGAAAAAGTATTGATTTATATATTTTATTGATGTATAATTGAAATTAGAAAACGTTTACTGTTATATAGAAAATTAATCAAAAATATTAATAATATTATTTTCTTAGGAGGATTTTAAAATGGCAGTTTTAGTATGTGGTGGAGCAGGTTATATCGGCTCTCATATGGTTTATGAACTTATCAATAATGGTGAAGATGTTGTTGTAATCGATAATCTTGAAACAGGTCATTTAGCTTCTGTTCATGAAAAAGCAAAATTTTATAAAGGCGATATTCGCAATATGGCAGACCTTGATAAAGTTTTTACAGAAAATGACATTGAAGCAATTATTCATTTTGCTGCAAATTCTCTTGTTGGTGAAAGTATGCAAGTTCCTTTAAAATATTTCAACAACAACACTTGCGGTATGGAAGTTCTTCTTGAAGCTATGGTTAAATATGATGTTAAGAAAATCGTATTCTCTTCCACTGCTGCAACTTATGGTGAACCAAAACGTGTGCCTATTTTAGAAACTGATGAAACAAATCCTACTAATCCATATGGTGAATCCAAACGCATGATGGAAAAAATGATGAAATGGGTAGATATGGCTAACGGTATTAAATATGTATCCTTACGTTATTTCAACGTAGCAGGTGCTGTTGAAGATGGTCATATTGGTGAAGCTCATACAACAGAAACTCACTTAATTCCAATCATTTTACAAGTTCCACTTGGTAAACGCGATCACATCACTGTATTTGGTACAGATTATCCAACAGCTGATGGTACTTGTATCCGTGACTATGTACATGTAATGGACTTAGCAGATGCACATATGAAAGCTCTTAACTATTTACGTGAAGGCAATGAAAGCAATATCTTCAATTTAGGTACTGGTGAAGGCTTCTCTGTAAAAGAAATGATCGATGCTGCTGAAAAAGCTACAGGCTTAAAAATTAAAGTAGAATATGGTCAACGCCGTGCTGGTGACCCTGCTCGCTTAATTGCTTCTAGTGAAAAAGCTCAGAAAATCCTTAACTGGCATCCAAAATATACAAGCATGGAAGAAATTATCAAAACTGCTTGGAAATGGCATCAAGCTCATCCAAACGGATATGAAGACTAATTTTGGGGTTTAGTTAATAAAAGGGGATTTTTAATAATGGATATGAATTTACAAATAAATCGTTTGTTAAACTTTGCTCTACAACAAGGTCTTATTGCACCAGAAGATAAATACTATAGTGCGAACTTACTTTTAGATTTATTAGGTGTAGATGAGTTTGAAGTTGTAGAAGTAGATGAAACATTACCAATAGCTCATGATATTTTAGAAAATATGTTAGATTATGCTGTAGAAAAAGGTCTTTGTGAAGATACTGTAACTCAGCGTGATTTATTTGATACTCGTATCATGAACTGCGTAATGCCTCGTCCTTCTGAAGTTGTAGGCAATTTCAAAAAATTATACGAAAAATCAAAAGTTCAAGCTACTGATTATTTCTATAAAACAAGTATTGCTTCTAACTATATTCGTAAAGATCGTATTGATAAAAATATTATTTGGAAAGCAAATACTGAATATGGTGATTTAGATATCACAATTAACTTATCTAAACCAGAAAAAGATCCAAGAGATATTGCTAAAGCAAAACTTGTAAAATCTTCTTCTTATCCAAAATGCTTACTTTGCCGTGAAAATGAAGGTTATGCAGGTCATGCAAATCATCCAGCTCGTCAAACACATAGATTAATTCCTATGGATTTTGAAGGTCATCAATGGTTTATGCAGTATTCCCCATACACTTATTACAATGAACACTGCATTTTATTAAATTCCTTGCATGTACCAATGAAAGTTTGCCGTGCTACTTTTGAAAACTTATTAAACTTTGTGGATTATTTACCACATTATTTCTTAGGTTCTAATGCAGATTTACCAATAGTTGGTGGTTCTATTTTATCTCATGACCATTATCAAGGTGGACATTATACATTCGCTATGGAAAAAGCTCCAATCGAAGAAACTTTCAATATCGAAGGTTTTGATAATGTTACTGTTGGTCGTGTAAAATGGCCTATGTCTGTAATTCGTGCAGCTTCTTCTAATAAACAGGATTTAATTAATTTTGCTGTACATGTATTAGATGCATGGCGTGGATATTCTGACGCAAGTGTAGATATCTTAGCTGAAAGCGATGGACAACCACATAATACAATCACTCCAATTGCTCGCGTTCGTGATGGTAAATATGAATTAGATTTAGTTTTACGTAACAACCGTACAACTGAAGAATATCCATTAGGTATTTTCCATCCACATGATGAAGTTCATCATATTAAAAAAGAAAATATCGGCTTAATTGAAGTAATGGGTCTTGCAGTACTTCCAGCTCGTTTAAAAGACGAATTAGCAAAAGTAAAAGAATGCTTTATCGCTGGTAAAGAAGATATTAGTGATGATGAACAAATCGCTAAACATGCAGATTGGTACAAAGAAATTCGTGCAAAATACACAGATATTAAAGCTGAAGAAGTTGAAGATATGCTTAAATTAGAAGTAGGTAAAATCTTTATGGTTGTATTACTTCATGCAGGCGTATTCAAACGCAATATACAAGGTATTCAAGCTTTCAATAAATTTGTAGCAATTTTATAATTTTAATAATTATGCCATCTATAAATTTTATAGATGGCATATATTTAATCAAGAAAATATTGAAAATATAGAAATAATATATTATTATATTTTAATATATTATTTTAATAAGGATTGAAGACAATGAAGTCAACTACGATAATTGATGTAGCCAAAAAGGCACAAGTATCAGTAGCAACGGTATCCCGTGTAGTAAATGGTAATTATCCAGTAAAAGAAGCTACGAAGAAGAAAGTTTTAGAAGCAATAAAAGATTTAGAATACATTCCAAACATTCAAGCAAGAGAATTAAATACACAACATTCTTCAATAATTGGAATTATTGTGCCTAGTCTATTTAATACTTTTTTTGCTGAAGTTGTAAGTGGAATAGAAAGTTTTGCAACAAGTAGTGGCTATTCGTTATTGTTGACTTACACAAAAGATGACCCTATCTGTGAAAAAGAATGTATGAATGAATTACTGATGCGAAATGTGTCAGGAATAATAAATATTAGTCCAAATACGGAACGTGTGGATAGTAGTTTTTTTGACCAGATGGCATCTAGGATACCGCTGGTATTTATTAACTCATATATAAAACGTCCAGCTATTTCTTATGTATATAATGATGAACGCATAGGTACCAAAATTGCCTTAGAACATTTAGTATCATTAGGTCATCAAAATATTTGTTTCGTTCGTGGTGAACGAAGCGATTCTTATGAGTTTAAAGAAGATGTATATATTGAATTTATGAAGAAAATGGGTTGTTATAATCCAGAAAATATCATAAATGTTAGTGCGGGTAATAGTATAGATACAGTAGAGTTGACTGCTAAAAAGATTGTAGAATTTTTGCCTAATCGAAAAGATGTTACAGCACTTTTCTGTTGTAATGATTTGATGGGTGTCGGTGCAGTCAATGCTTGTAGACGTTTAAATTTAAAAATTCCAGAAGACATATCTATTATGGGATATGATAATGTTTCACTAAGTCATTTTATTGAGCCAAAACTTACGACAATGGACCAAAATATGATGACTTTAGGATGGACAGCGGCTAGTTTATTAATGGAAAAAATAGCTAGTGATAATAAAACAAGCAGACAAGTTGTATTACAAAATACTTTAGTCTTACGTGATACTACAGGTCCTTGTAAAACAAATAAATAAAAGAGGTAAGAAAAATGGCAGTAGTAAAAAGTGAATTTGGTGTAGCTTCTACAGGGGAACAGGTTTATAAATTTAAAATTGAAAACTCCAAAGGCGAATATGTAAGCATTATTAATTATGGTTGCACTATTCAAGCTATTGTAGTTGAAGGCAAAGATGGTAAATTACATGATGTAGTTTTAGGTTATGACACTGTAAAAGGCTATGAAGAAGGAACATTCTTCTATGGTGCATTCATCGGTCGTTGCGGTAACCGTATAGCTAATGGTAAATTTACTTTAAATGGAAAAACTTATGAATTAGAAACAAATAATGGAGCAAATCATTTACATGGTGGCTCTAATGGTTTTGATAAAAAAGTTTATAGCGATTTCACAATCGGTGAAAATAGCGTATCTTTAAGACGTACATCTCCAGATGGTGAAGCTAATTATCCAGGAAACTTAGATGTAGAAGTAACTTATACTTTTGATGATAATGCTTGCTTGCGCATTGATTATAAAGCTAAAACTGATGCAGACACTGTAGTTAACTTAACAAATCACAGCTATTTCAATTTAGCTGGTGAAGGCAGTGGCAGTGTTTATGATCAAACATTGAAATTAGATTGCCCAGCAATGATTCCAACTGATGCAGGATTAATTCCAACTGGTGAAATTCGTCCAATTACAAAAGGTGATGTATTTGACTTTAGTGAAGCTAAACCTATCGGTCAGGATATAGACAAAGATGATGAACGTTTAGTTATTGCTGCTGGTTATGACCATACAGTATTATTACCAGAACATGATGGTTTATATACTTTTGCACAAGCTAAATCTGAAAAAACTGGTATTATTATGGACGTAGCTACAACAATGCCAGGTGCACAGTTCTATTCTGCAAACTTCTTAGAAGGAAAACCAGGTAAACAAGGTCATATTTACAATCGTCGTGATGCTTTCTGCATTGAAACTCAATATGTACCAAATGCTGTAAATTGTGATAAATTTGCATCTCCAGTATTGAAAGCAGGACAAGAAACTCATACTGTTACAACATATACTTTCAGTAAATAATTATATTGAATATAAAAATACACTTATGTGATTACATAAGTGTATTTTTTTTAGTTGCGGAAAAATCATAAATAGTTTGTAGTGTATCGTAGTGAATAGATTGTTTTCTAAAAGTATTAGGCGTGATACCTTTTAAATTTTTAAATACTTTACAAAAATAATCGTCATTATTATAGCCTACATGGTGAGCTATTTTTTTTATCGTCCATGTGGGATTATTGATTAGAAGTTTACACGCGGTAGAAATCCTTAAGTTTTGTAAGTATTTCATAGGCGATATGCCAAATTGTTTATGGAAAGTTTTGCACAGATGATATTTAGAATATCCTATTTGTTCAGCTATTGTATCTATATTTAAATTGCTATTAGCGAAGTTTTGCTCAAGAAAATTTTTGGCTATATCTGTTTTTGTGAGATTATTTGCATCGTATGCTAGATTATATTTTAAAAGGTCTATCCAAAAATTATAGGCTAATTTTGTATTTATAAATACTGATTGTAATTTATTATTGAGGGCTTTGGTGTAAAAATTAGCTATTTGCGTCAATAATGAAGGATAGTTTGCTAAAGAAATGACAGGGCCTAATTTATTATAGATTTTACATAGAAGGGGTAGAACTTCAGGAGAAAACTCTAAATAAATAAATTTCCAATGAGTGGAATTTTGGGGTAAATAGTAATGGGAATTGCTGGGAATGTTGAGTAAAAAAGCTTTGCCAGCTGTGATGGTATAAGTGGAATTATTTATGGTTAAAATGCCTTGTCCACTGATGCAATATTGAATAAGACAATGTTTATCATGACGATGTAGATTATGCCAAGAATAGCTGTGGTCGGTGATATTTTGAAAGCCGATACCTGTTAGTGTTATCAATGGTAAATCAGAGGAAAACTGATATTTTATAGCTTTATAAGGAAAGGTGCTAAACATAAAAAACTCCTTTAATTTATAGATGAAGATGACAAAAAATTACAGTAGATAACATTTTATTATCATTTTAATATAGCTAACGATATTTTAAAATATTATGTAGAAAATAAATTTAGAGGAGAGAATATAGATGTTAGCAATTAATTATGATAAAGAGCAAAAGATATTTAATTTATCTAACGGCAAAATTAGTTATATTTTAGGCATTGAAAAAAATTATTATGTAAAACATATTTATTTTGGCAAATATTTATCATCATATAATGGAAGTAATGCTCAATTATTTTATGATAGAGGTTTTTGTTCAAATCCGATAGCTTCAGATAGAAATTTTTCGTTAGATACTTTATTGCAAGAATATCCAGATTTTAATCAAGGGGATTTTAGAAATCCAGCTTATATAATTCAAACAGAAGATGGCAAGCGTGTAAATCGCTTTTATTATGATAGTTTTAATATCATTGAGGGAAAACCAAAATTAGAGGGATTGCCTTCTATTTATGTAAATAATGAAAATGAAGCTAAGACTTTATGTATTATCTTAAAAGATGTAGTGATGAATGCAAGTATTTATTTGTATTACACAATTTTTGCTGATTATGATGTTATTTGTAGACATACTGAAATTGTAAATCATGGTGATAAGAGCATATATTTAGATAAAGTAATGAGCTTTAGTATGGATTTTGCTGATAGTGATTATGATGTGATGACGTTATCTGGTGCTCATTTGTATGAAAAAAATATTTATCGTAGAGCTATAAAATCTGACTCTATTGTATTAGAAAGCATACGAGGAACAAGTAGTCCACAGGCAACTCCATTTATAGCTTTGATGGATAAAAATACTAATGAAGATATAGGTTCTGTATGGGCATTTAATTTTATTTATAGTGGTGATTTCCAAGCTAGTGTACAAGTGGGACAATATAAGACTACTAGAATACAAATGGGCATGAACCCTACGACTTTTGGTTGGACTTTAAGTGGTAAAGAAAAATTTGTTTCTCCTGAAGCTGTATTAGTTTATACAGATAAAGGTTTAAATACTATGTCTCAGATTTTTCATAAATTGTATAGAAATCAACTTTGTCGAGGTTTATATAAAGAAAAAGCTCGTCCAATTTTGTTGAATAGTTGGGAAGCTTGTCATTTTGAGGTCAATGAAGATAATTGCTTGGATTTAGTAAGACAAGCTGGTGAATTGGGCATAGAATTATTTGTATTAGATGATGGCTGGTTTAAAAATCGTTGTGATGATACACAAGGTTTGGGCGATTGGCTAGAAGATGAAGAAAAATTCCCACATGGATTAAAAACTTTAGCTCAAAAAATTAAGGAAAAAGGATTATTATTTGGTTTGTGGTTTGAGCCAGAAATGATATCTAAAAATAGTGATTTATATAAAAATCATCCTGATTGGGTGATTAGAAGTATGGATTATGAGCCTATTTTGAGCAGATGCCAATATGTATTGGATTTATCAAATATAGAAGTTTGTAATTATCTTGTAGAAAAAATATCTAATATATTAGAAAATGTAGAGATATCTTATGTTAAATGGGATATGAATAGACATTTGACAGATTTAGGTTCTGCTTATTTAAATAGTAAGGAACAAAAAGAATTATCACATAGATATGTATTAGGTTTATATTATATTTTAGAAAAATTAACACAGCGTTTTAAAAATGTTTTATTTGAAAGTTGTTCTAGTGGTGGCGGTAGATATGATGCAGGAATGCTCTATTATATGCCACAAACATGGGCTAGCGATAATACAGATGCTATTTGTCGTTTAAAAATACAATATGGTACAAGTATATTATTCCCTGCGATTACAATGGGTTCACATGTTTCTATAGTGCCAAACCACCAAGTCGGTAGAATAACACCACTTAAAACTCGTTTTGCTGTAGCTTCTTCTGGAAATCTAGGTTATGAATTAGATTTAAATAAATTAAATGATGAGGAAAAAGAAGAGATAAAAAAACAAGTAGCTTGGTATAAAGAATATAGAGATGTTATACAAAAAGGGACTTTCTATAGAATAAAGAGTCCTTTTGATGGAAATGATATCAGTTGGAATTTTATTTCCGAAGATGAAAATACTGTTATTTGTTATTTCCATCAGGTTTTAGTAGAACCTATATATAGAAATTTAATTTTGAAATTAAAAGGACTACAAGAAGATGCTTTATATAATTTAGTTGGTACAGATAAAGTTTTCAGTGGTAGTGAATTGATGTATGCTGGTTTGATGATACCAAAAATAGAAGAAGATTTTTATAGTAATATTTATGTATTTAAAAAATCAGTATAAACGGTAACTTTAGTATATTTATTAAAAATTTCATTTATATTTTACAAACAATGACTATGTGAAACTATACAATTTTACATAGTCATTGTATAATAATAATGAGCTTAACAGAAAATTCCATAAGAAACAGCATTAGATTTTTTAAATGCAACATCATTTCTCACAAAAAAATTATGAGGTGATAGTAAATGGCTATTAAAAAAGTTGAAGTTGACCGTAGAGATTGTCAAAACTACCGTAACTATTTAAAGAGAGGAGGATATATCTCCGCAAGCTATTTATCAGTAAGTGGTTTAGATGCTATAAGATTAAAAAAATTAGCTATACAAGGTAGATTAGATGCTGTTAGATGCGCTATTGGTAAATCTGTTAGATGGTATTATTGTGAAAAACAAGCGGAGTTAGCTCACTTACGCGGAGAAGCTTAAAATGCATAATTGTTATGTATAATAGACTACTTTTTATGAGTTTATAAGAAGTAGTCTATTTTTTTATAAAAAACTGTTGACAAAAATGAAACTATCTGATATTATATATTTCTGTCAGCAACAATATAATATTGTTTGAGAGCACATGGAGAGTTGTCCGAGTGGTTGAAGGAGCACGCCTGGAAAGCGTGTATACGGGTCCCCGTATCGAGGGTTCAAATCCCTCACTCTCCGCCATAATTGATAGGTACAGGATTTTGCATAGCAAAATCCTGTTTTTTGTATATAGAGAAATAGGAGATTTATTATGAAAAAAATCTTAGCTATACTGATGTTATTGATGTTAAATTTAAATATAGCATTAGCACAGAATTTGGAGATTGATGAAACGAATTTAAGTGAAAAAGATATTCAATATTTATCTGCATGGACATCGCTTGCTGTATATAATGATAAATTTAGCTTATTAGCAAGAGATATATTGAAAAGTAATGGTTGGAATATTCGCTTTTATAATGAACAAATAGCTAAATCTGATGTTAAATACCTATTAGCTGATAAAAAAATAAATGATAAGGATATATTCTTTTTATCTATCAGTGGTACTAGCAGTTGGCAAGATGTAAAAACGGATTTGGCAGTAGAGGCAACAGTATTTCAAGGGCATAATTTAGATGAATTTTTGCAAAGTAGAAATGACAAAGATTTAAGTGAAACTAAGCCTTTAGTGCATAAAGGATTTTTACAATATGTACAAGATGGATTTTTTTCCGCGAATAGTTCAGGTGAGATTTTAGGTCTTGATTTAGTAGAACATTTGAAACAGTGCCCAGAAGATAAGATTTATATAACAGGTCATAGTTTAGGTGGAGCAGTGGCGGAATTATTGACAGCTAGATTATTAGACATGGGCGTAAGTAGCAATCAAATAGAAACTATTACGTTTGGTGCACCTGCTGTAGGCAATAAGACTTTTGTAGATATGTATGAGCCTAAAATGAATTTGACTCGTATTACGATGAAAGGTGATATTGTAAAAAATTTAGCTCAGATAGCTAATGAGCGTTTTGTGCAATTTAATACTAATGAAGTATGGACTGTATCTAAATTGGAAAATGATAAATTTGCTCATAATATGTTGCTTTATTTTGATAGAGCAATTAAAAATTATTATGATAGCAAAGAAGATATATCTTTAGCTACAGAAGATATTGAAACATGTGAAACTTATGTGGCAAAGCCTAAATATGATTTTCCTAGTGAATTACAATCAGAAATAAATTATATGAATTTAGCTTTGAAAGATAAGTTATTAAAAGAAGATGAAGATTGCTTTGTTGACCTTTCAGATGATGACCTATCTTCAAATGTATTTCAAAAAGCAAAAGCATTAAATGCTAAATATGTAGTGTTTTATGAGTTTAGTGCAAATAAAATAAAAGATAGTACTTCCAATAAAAGATATTATATTTATGGGAGTAAATATATTTATGATATAAATGGTAATTTGATAAGAGGATTTAGTGCAACGTCAGATACTAAAGAGATGACTGTATTGCAATCGGTATTATATTTAGAATGTCAATTTAAATAAAAATAAAAACTTAGTGAATGGTAATATAGAATAAAACTATGATTATCTTCACTAAGTTTTTTTATTATAGTAATTGAGTTATATTTATATCGGATATTTGTTTAATGATAATATCGGCTCTAGATAAATCTTGATTGCCAGAATTAGGATTGGCAAAACCGATACAATACATGCCAGCATCTTTGGCCGCAATGCTACCGTTTTTAGAGTCTTCAAGAACGACACAATCTTTAGGGTCAACTTGTAATTTTTTTGCTGTTTTTAAATAAATATCTGGAGCAGGTTTACTATGAAGGATATCTTCGCCAGAAATTAAAAATTTAAAGTATTTATCAATATTAAATGTTTTTATAACAAATTCAATTACATTTAAAGGAGAAGATGATGCTATCGCCAAAGGAATATTTGCTTTTTGTAATTGTTCTAATAAAGGGCAGATGCCATCAATAGGTTTAAGATTATGGTCAACGATATATTTTTTGAAGAAATTCATATGATTATTAGTCATTTCTTCAGGAGTATATGGTAAATGATGTTTATCAATAAAATAGGAGAAAACAGAAGTTGATGTCATACCAATGAGTTTATTGAATTCTTCATCATCAACTACGATATTGTTTTCAAGTAAAATCTCTTTGACCACTTTATTATGTATAGGTTCGCTGTCAATGATAACGCCATCCATGTCAAAGATAAATGCTTGCATAATAACACCTCTTTTTATTTTTATCAAATATAGTATAGCAAAATTACATATAATTTTAAAGAGATTTCAAATGAAAGATTATAGATAAATTTATTTGAATTTAGAGGGTTTGGATATATAATAAATAATATAGATAAAATTGTAGAGGTTGATAAAGTGAAAAAAATAGTATTATGTTTATTAAGTTTATTTATTTGTATGCAATCTATAGCTTTGGCTAATATACATCAATCAAAAGTATCAAATGTGGAAAATATTCGTTCTATATATGCATATAAAGACCCTGAACAAATGAAAGATTATGAACAGAAAAAATTAGTAAAAGAACAAACTAAAAGTGATGAAAAACTAGAAGAACCAATGGCATTGTTTAGAGTATTTGTCAATAATGATAGATTTTATACTGACGATAACAAATATAAAGACAATGTAGAGTTAGCAATAACATCACATAATATAGATAGAAATTATATTTTTGATAATGAATATCCTCCATATTTAATATTGCAAGATAATGATAATAATAGATATGAAATTCATTTTGCCAAAGTTAAATATGACAATCCATATTGGATAAGCTTCAATTTAACAAATAAAGAAATAGAACAAATAAATAAAGCTAAAACTATAAGCCTTGTTTTACCAGAAGCGCAAGAAAATATGTATCGTTATAATAAGAAAAAAGATAAATTAGAGAAAAAATCTTATGATAATGATATAAAAGTAAAAGAAATGGTATATGAACTTCCAGAAAATATAGTTGATGAATGGAAAACTGTTTTAAATAAGCATAAATAAAAATAACCCTACTAAGTTAAATTAGTAGGGTTATTTTCATTTATAAAGTAGTAAGGGGTTTATGATTAGTGCTTAGTAAGCAGCATCATTGCCGTTACTAGCTTCTGTAGGGGCTGTGTCTTTATGATCTGTTCCTGTATGATATGGACTATCTACATTTACTGTTGGTGTATGCAATTTTATATTGCGTTTTTCTAATACTTGTTTTAAGAGCCATGGCTTATCTGAAATAATACCATCAACACCCATATCAAGTAACATATTCATATCTTTTTCATTATTAACAGTCCATGGAACAACTTTCATACCCAAAGAATGAGCTTCATCAACATCTTGTTTGGATATTTCTGTATAATATGGAGAAATAATATCAGCACCAATAGCATGAGCAGCTTTTACAGGATTTCCTTGATAATCCTTGATGTCTAAACCACCAAGCCATGGAGATTTTTTCTTTTCATAACGACGTAAAGATTCACTATCACGTCCCCATGATGGTTGTTCTTGCCAAAGTGCACTAGTGGAGATGTTAGGATTTAATTTTTTCATTTCAATTAAAGTTTGCCAGTCGAATGATTGGAGAACAACTCTATCTTCCATATCATATTTTTTTACAATATTATTGAAAACTTCTACAAATTTCTTAGGGTCAGCATTATTTTTATATCCGGCACTTGCAGGGTCTGGATAGGATTTTGTTTCTATATTTAAAACAATATTTTTATCACCATATGATTGAATTAATTGCATTAATTCTTCTAATGTAGGAATTTTAGCATCATAAGTAAATTGTGTTTTGCCATGTAAATCATAGTATTCGCCACAATTTGGGTCCATCACACCTACATCGAATTTTTTTAATTCATCTACAGTCATTAAACGAATATCATATTTATTATTTTCAATATAATTGCCATTTTCATCACGTGTTATATCTGAATTTAAAATAGGATTATGACTCATTACTATTTGACCATCTTTAGTAAGTTGCATATCACATTCAATAGAAGTAGCACCTAGCTCTATTGCATAAGCATAAGAATACAAAGTATTTTCAGGTCTAACATCTCTACCTCCACGATGAGCCTCTAAGTCAAAAACATCATAATTGACTTTGGCATAAGTAGTGGAAATATCAATATTATTAAATCCACTATAAATTGTTAAGGCAGCTAGACCACTCAATAAGAGTTTTTTGGATAGTTTTTTCATTTGTATTCATCTCCTAAAGCGTTTAAATTTATTTGTTATAATTATCTCATAAATCTGAATTTATGTATGTCAGAATAGAGCGTAATTTTTAGGTAAATATTTCTTACAAAAATAAATATATTTTTTCTAAAAAAAGTGTTGACAAAGTGATTTATAGTAGATATAATAATTAAGCACTCAACGAGAGGGCAACTCAAAAGAAGAAAATTGTTAAAAACAAA
>NZ_CFQVBI010000015.1:0-67016 GCF_986095205.1 Megamonas sp.
CATGAGAAATAGAATTTCCTTTTAAAACCATTTTAATTGCTTTAACTTTAAATTCATTTGAGTATTTAGTCATAAAAAAACTGCTTTTTTTATTATTTTTTCTATTATTCATAGTATAATTTTAGATAGAAGATAAATTTTAGCGAGGTGAAAAATAATGGATAGTAAAATAGCGAAAGCGATAAAATTAAAAAATCAACCGATTGCAGTATATAGAACGGATATAAAAGAAAATAATGCACTGCAATTTAAAGAAGGTGTTTGGGGCTGTGTGATAGCTATGTTAAATGCAGCTTCTAAAGGCAAAACAGCGATTTTTTCACAAGCTACAACTGCTTGTATGGGTGGTAGAGCAGGTCTTGGATTAAAGGCATATGATTTAGGATATATAGAATATTTTTTATCTACAGGAGCAAATGATGGCAGAGAAGGAGAATGTTATAAGAAAAATCCTGAACTTGCAAGAAATTTTATTGTGAATGTACCAAAAATAAATTCTAAAAAATATGTAGTTTTCAAGCCATTAGAATTGGTAACAGATGAAAATCAACCAGAAATTATTGTGTTTTTAGTAAATGCTGACCAATTATCAGCACTTACAGTCTTAGCAAATTATGACCAAGATACTCAGGATAATGTGGAGTTAAGATTTGGAGCAGGTTGCGCACAATCCATTTTATTTGCTTTAAAACATTTTGAAGAAAATAGTATAAAGTGTACGATTGGATTGACTGACCCGTCAGCTAGAAAATGTATAGATAAAGATATTTTGTCATTTAGTATGCCATATTATCGCTATTTACAATTAGAAGCACAGGTAGAAGAAAGTTTTTTAACTAAAACTACATGGAAAAATTTATCTAAACGTATATAATGAAAAATAAATAAAATTTAATAAAAAAAGCAAAGGATAATATAAACAATAGTATCACTTTGCTTTTTTTAGTTTCTTATTTGATGTTATACCAATATAGTATATAATAGAAGATAAAATTTTAACGTGAGGTGGCAATATGCAGGAAAGACCTAGCATTCAACAATTAGAAAATTTTATTATCTATGGAAAAGTGCGCAATTTTGCAACTGCAGCACATAGAGCAAATATAACTCAATCAGCATTTAGTTTTCAAATGAAAAAATTAGAGGAAATGCTCAATATACAGTTGATAACTCGCTCTAATCGTGGCAGTGATTTAACTAGAGAAGGCGAATTTTTTCTGCAAAAAATCATACCGATAATTGATGAATTAGATGAAGCTATTGATGAATTACAAAAATTTGCAGGAAAAGCAGTATATATTAATATAGGTGCTTTGATGTCTATGGGAGATATTTTAATGAATAGACATATCAGCTATTTTAAACAACATAATGATAATAATATCTGCTTTAATGTATATAATCTAGAAGCAAAATCCATGTTAAAAAAATTAGATAGTGGTCAAATTGATATTGCTTCTACTTTTTTATTGCCTCAAATGCATGTAGATGGCTGTGAAAAGAAATTATTCTGCAAAGATGAGTTTGTTTATTATGCACCATGTTTGGATTTTACGCAAGATAAAATAACAGCTGATATTATACAAAGATATCCATTAGTTACACATTCGCCAGATTATTTTATGACAAATGCCTTAGAGGATTATTTTGTCAAATTAAAAATACATCCACATATTGATGCTAGATTATCTACACCATACGCTATCATTCATTATTGTAAGCATAACAAAGTAGCAACATTGATATCAAAGCGTCTTTTACAGGAAATAGGGATTACAAATGACTATTATGAGTTATTAGAACCACTTAATTTTTCTTCGTATTTATTGTATAAACATGAAAATCCTAAAATTAAAAGTATGGAGATTTTTGTGGATTATATTTTGGATTTATATCAGCAAAATAGATAAATTTTGATTAATTTTAGATAAAAATAATTGATGACTCTCATTAATATCTTAAGCTATACAAATGTAAAACACATGTATACAATATGAACTATCCTTTAATTAAGATTTTGGAGATGAGAGCATGAGTAGTTCTTCTAAAGAACGTTTGTGGACAAAGGATTTTCTTTTGGACACTGGTATTAATTTTTTAGTTTATTTGATTTATTATTTATTGATGGTAATAATTGCTGTCATTGCTAAAAATGATTTAAATGCTAGTCTAGCTGAAGCAGGTCTTGCTTCTGGTATCTATATTGTCGGTACTTTGATTGCTAGATTATTGGCAGGACAACAAATTGAATTATTTGGTAGAAAGAAAATGCTGTATACTGGTATGGCTTTATATTTGATAACTACTATTTTTTATTTTTATATACCAAATTTAATGATAATGTATATTATTCGTTTAGCAAATGGCTTTGCCTATGGTGTAGTTTCCACAGCGACAAGCACAATTATTGCTAGCTGTATACCTCTTTCACGTAAAGGTGAAGGCATAAATTATTATGGTTTATCTACAAGTGTAGCTGCCGCTGTTGGCCCATTTATTGGCATGTTCATGATGACACGAACTTCTTTTGCAGCTATCATTGAATTATGTGTAGGTTTAATTGTTTTATGTGTAATAGGTTGTTTCTTCCTCAATATCAAAGAGCTTGAACTTTCTCCAGATGAAAAAGCTAAACTTCGCAAAATCTCTATAAATAATTTTGTAGAAAGCAAAGTATCTGTAATTTCCTTCATAGGTTTTTGGGTTGCTTTTTGTTATGCAAGTGTATTGAGCTTTTTAGCAGCTTATTCACAAGAAATTCATTTAGTAGAAGCAGGTACTTTCTTCTTTGTTGTCTATGCTGTAGTAATCACTATATCTCGCCCTATAACTGGTATTATTTTTGATGCCAAAGGTGAAAATTATGTTATGTATCCTTGCTTTGTCTGCTTAGCAATAGGTTTATTCTTATTAAGTGGTACACAAACTGCTTGGATGTTATTATTAGCTGGTGTATTTGTAGGTTTAGGATATGGTACATTTATGTCTAATGGTCAAGCCGTTTGTATAAAATTAACACCAAATCATCGTGTAGGTGTCGCTATTTCCACATATTTTGTAGCTTTGGATTTAGGCCTTGGCGTTAGCCCTTATATTCTCGGTGTATTAAGACCAATGCTTGGCTTTGAAGGTTTATATATGTTAACTGGTGTGATGTCTGTTATTTGTCTAGTTATGTATTTTGTCATGTATGGTTCAAGAAAACAAAATTATGCAGATAAAGAAGAAATAACAGAAGAATTTCATGCAAATGCTAAAATAGCAATTGATGAAAAATAAAGTAGCTACCCTTCATTTTAATAATTTTATCCATAAAAAAGAGTCAATAAGTTTTTTGCTTATTGACTCTTTTATTTTAGATACCACCGTAAATAATTCCGAGGACAAAAATTATAATTGTTAATGGTACATAGATATATTTAGCTGTAATTCCAAAGTAAGCACCGAGAGGCTTTCTAGCAAGTTCTAATTCTTGGCGGATTTCTTTGTAACCTAAAATATAATAAATAGAAAATGCACCTAAAACAGCTCCAAATGGAACAATATAGATAGTTACAATATCCATCCAAGGGCCGAATTTTGGTTCAGCTTCAATGAATACGCCGATAAATAAAGCAATGATAGAACAAAGTGTAACGGCTGTTTTGCGAGAAAGATTAAATCTTGTTTGCCATGATTCACTTACTGCTTCAAACATATTTAATAGACTTGTAATACCTGCGAAAGCTACAGAAACGAAGAATAATATAGCAAATAATTGACCAAATGGCATTTGGGCAAAAATATTTGGAAGGGTGATAAACATAAGTGTTGGACCTGCATTTGGTGCAATATTGAAAGCAAAAACGGCAGGAATGATAGCAAAAGCAGCAAGTAGAGCAGCTATAGTATTAAAGAAAGTTGTGCGAATGGAAGCTTTAGGAATATCTTCAGTTTTTGGTAAGTATGTACCATAGACAATCATACCTGAACCTGTGATTGATAGAGAGAAGAAAGCTTGTCCCATTGCCATAACCCATGTTTCAATATGTCCTAATTGTTCCCAATTTGGCGTAAATAAAAACTCATATCCTGCACCGGAATTAGGTAAAAAGTATACGCGAATAGCTAAAATTAAAAATAAAATAAAGAATAAAGGCATTAAAATTTTATTTACTTTTTCAATTCCTGATGTAGAACCAAACATTAAAATTAAAGCTGTCATTACAATAACGAGAGTATGCCAAAATACACTGCCGAATTCTCCAGTAACTTCTTGTAAGAATACTTCATGATGACCAGATAGCATTTCACCAGTGATAGACCACCATAAAGCTCTGAGTACCCAACCGATGATGATTGCATATCCGATAGCTATACCAAGTGAGCCTAAAAGAGGTATCCAGCCGAGGCAATAGCCTAATTTTGATTGTTTGATTTTGCTCCAGCAATATTCATAAGCACCTAATGTACCTGTTTTAGCACGGCGACCAATAGCAAATTCAGCGGATAAACCAACAAGTCCAAATAAGATAGAAAATAAAATATAAGGAATTAAAAAAGCACCGCCACCATATTCGCCTAAGCGATAAGGAAACATCCAAATTGTTCCCATACCTACAGCTGAACCGATACAAGCGAGGATAAAACCTGTACTACTTTTAAATCCTCCATTTTGATGTATATTATCCATAAAAAAACTCCTTTATAGAATTATTAAGAAAAATCATTTATAATTATAACTTGTGCACATAATATTTGTAAAAACGATAATTTCTATAATATAATTCAGTTTTTTCGATAGATAATAAGGAGCAATAAATATAATAATGGAATTAAGAAATTTAAAAACTTTTTTATACGTAGCAGAACAATGCAGTTTTTCTAAAGCAGCAATTTTATTAAATTATTCACAATCAACTGTTACAGCACAAATTCAAAAATTAGAAGAAGAATTAGATATTTTATTATTTGAAAGAATTAATAAAACAGTGCGCTTGACTAATGCAGGTCAAGAATTTTTAAAATACGCTCATGAAATCATCAGAACTAGTGAAGATGCCAAAAAAACATTGAAAAATTTACCGATAGAAACAGGTGAACTCAGAATAGCTATGGCAGAATCTATCGCTAATACTTTTTTCCCTGAGATATTAGAACGATTTCATCAACTATACCCTAAGATAAAGGTAACTTTATATACAGCTGGTACAGATAGTTTATTTCATAAATTAAGGCATAATGAAGCAGACTTGGTTTATACTTTAGATAAAAGAATTTATTCCTCAGAAATAGTTACTGTGATGGAGAAAAAAGAAGAAGTATTTTTTGTAGCTAGTCCTAAACATAGATTAGCAGGAAAAAATTGCTTAATAGAAGATTTATTAGGCGAAGATTTTTTACTCACAGAAAAAGATATGAGTTATCGTAGACATTTAGAAGAATATTTAGCTTCTAAATCTTTGGAGATAAATCCTTTCTTGGAATTGGGAAATGTAGAGATTTTAAAATCTTTGGTAGAGAAAAATGCAGGCATTTCTTTTTTGCCAGAATTTACGATAAAAAGACAGTTAGAAGAACAGCGATTAGTGAAAATCAATATTCCAGAAGTTTTTAAGGTCTGGCGACAATTAATTTATCATAAACATAAATGGGTTACTGCTTCGATGAAAGTAATGATAGATTTAATTAGAGATTATGAATATGATAAAAAGAATTTTAGCCAAAATAAAAGTCTATAGCAAAAGCTATAGACTTTAAATTTTATTCTTTTAGAACTTGTTTAATTAAAAATTCGCTTTTAGGAAGCCAAAATTGCACAAGTGGGCCAGTTAAAAAAGCAGCTATGACTGTACCTATACCAACAGTACCACCTAAGATATAGCCTAAAATAACAAAAAATAAATCACAAGTCATACGTACCCAACGGAATTGAAATTTTTGTAATTTATCAGTTAAGATAATGGCTATTAAATCATTAGGGCCAGTACCAGCGTTGCTTTTGATGACTATGGACATGCCGATAGATAAGATAACGCATCCTAAAATCATACCTAAAATACGCCATGGCAAAGTGGAATCAGCATTGATAAAATCACCTAAAAGCCATGTGAAAAAATCAATGATTGGGCCACCACAAAAAGCACATAAAATAGTACCAGGTTTTACATATCCTTTAGTAGTTAGAAGCATAACGACCAATAAGATACATAAGACAATGACGTGAAAAGTACCAACAGATAGATTAAATGTTCGAGCAAGTCCTTGAATAAATACAGTGAAGGTATCAGTACCAAGCTCGGATAATAAAAATAAAGAAATCCCCAAATGGGCAATGATTAAACCAAGTAATAAAATACTAAGTGCAATAATCCAGTTTTTTAAACTGCGTTTTGATGTATCACTAGCAAATGTAGACATAGAACCTCTTTTATTTTGATGAAATATTTAAGACTTTTTGATAAAAATATTACATTTCTTCTGGATAAACTAAATTCCATTCACGGCGCAATTTAGTCATGATATCCATAACATCTTGAGTATAAGTAAATTGTAAAAGATCAGTTTCTTCTTCTAAAATGGCTTTTTCCATATCTTCCATTTCATATTGAAGTGCTTTCTTCGTATCACCTACGATGATTTCTTGTTTTTCGCCTGTAACAGCATCTGTAATTACTGCTTTATTAGCACGAGGGAATTCCATGATTTCAATATAAGCTTTTTCACAGCTAATCATAGCTCGTTTTGGTTGTTTAGAATGAAGTGATAAAGCGATTGTTGCCATCTGATTATCTTCATTCATCAATAAAATAGTAGCTTGCTCATCAACGCCAGTAGGTGCAGGAAGCATTTGACTTAAAATTTTTGTTGGTTTACTTTGCATAAAACTGCGTGTGAGACTAAGAGCGTATACACCGATATCAAGCAAAGCACCACCAGCTAAATTTTTATTGAAAAATCTATTAGTCATATCATAATCTTTGAAACTACCAAAGTTTACAGTAATCATCTGTACTTTACCAAATTCATTATTATGTATCATTTCCCATAATTGTTTATAAATAGGCATATGCCAAATAGTCATAGCTTCAGCTAAAATTAAATTATTTTCTTGAGCGAGTTTAACACATTCATTTAATTCACGACTATTTAAAGTAATGGACTTTTCTACAAATAAATGTTTGTGATTTTCTAAAGCTTTTTTCATGAATGGATAATGTGTATTATGTGGAGTTGTCAAATAAATAATATCTACATCAGGGTCAGTGAAGATATCTTGAAAATCATCGTAAACTTTTTCGATGTCATATTTTTTAGCAAAATCGATGGCTTTACTATGTGTACGATTGCCAACAGCATATAATTTTTTGCCCATGTTTTGTAGCGCTTGAGCCATTTCATTGGCAATTACACCAGTACCAAGAACTGCCCAATTTAAGTTTTTTTCTTTAGACATAAAAAACATCTCCTTAATTTATATAAATTTATTTTCTTAATAAAACAATATAATGAAAAATATTTTCTTTATTGAGTTGAATATATCATGATGATTTTATTTTGTCAATAATATTTATATGAAAAATATTTTCTTTAAAGTTTTTCATCAGCGAAAATTTCTTCACATTGACTAAGTCGTTTATAACAGTCTTTTTGTTCTAAAGTCAAAAATAGATAGAGAATTTCAATTATAGTAGAAGCTGAAATACGAGAAAAATAAAATTCATCAAGAAAAAGTTTTTCACGAGTAGCAGTTTGCAAATGATATTTTACTATCTTACCAATAGCAGAGTTTTTATTATTAGTAATGCCAATAGTAGTTACTTTCCGTTTATTAGCTAAATCTACAATAGTATATATCTTACTTGACTCACCAGAATTAGAGATAGCAATTAGGACATCTTTTTTAGTTAGATTTAAACTATAAGAAGCTTGTGTTTCCCAAATAGAACCAGCTACAGTGGGAATGCCGATTTCATTAAATTTGAAAGCACCATCTAACGCAACTGGTATAGTATTGCCGACAGCTATAATTTGTACTCTTTTAGCAGATTGTATAGCTGAAATAATTTTATCTAAGGTATTAGTATCAATCATATTGATAGTTGCCGATATTTCAGCAATTTTATTAGCTAAAATATTTTGTAGAGATTGTGAAATATTATCTCTAGTAATATTATTAGAAACTTTTATAGATGTATCAGTTTCTATACGTTCTCTAGCCAATTCAATTTTTAGATGATGAAAACTTTTAACATCACATTTACGACAAAATCTAGAAATAGTAGCTTCACTAGCACCACAGGCTTTAGCTAATTCCTTGATAGTCATATTAACGACTTTTGTATGGTATTTTATGATATAATCAGCTATTTTTTTTTCAGAAGCAAAAAAATGAGGATAGTTAGCAAATAATTGATTAATAATAGTATTTTTATCCATAATATAAATCCTTTAATCCTTTAAATTATTGTTTTACATTCATTTTTCTTTACTGGTGTAAAGAAAAATGAACCAAAAAGAAAGCACTACCTGCTACCGCACTTTTTACTTTGGCAAAAAGCAAAAAATGTCTACAATTTTTAAACTCGCTATGCTCAAACCGCTAAATTAAAAACGTAGCCACAATTTGCTCTTTACCAATAACCTACGGCTACCGTAAAAAGATGCTAAAATGTGGGGAATTTTATTATTATTGGAGTCAATAATAAATTAATAGTTGTTATCAGTAATTTTATAATTTACTCGAATAATATCCAGTAATTTTATTTGCGGTAGACTTTCTTTATTTACTGTTCTTTGCCCATTAAAGAACAGTAAATAAGTAGCTTTGCATAAAAGAAAAATGAACAGACAAATAATTATTTTTAGTATAACATAAATTCATTTTTTTATGTAAAAAGGCTAATTAGGAATAAATTATATTCACTAATTAGCCTAAATTTAAATTATTATTTTATAGCTTTTAATACATAGATTTTAGAATCGAAATCACAGCTTGTAGCCATATCGCCATATGGTTGACCTGCGCTTGGGTCATCAATTACAAGACCAATATTCATGAGTTCATCACCGAAATAAGATTTACCATCAATGCTTTGCTGATAGCAGAAATCTGGATTTAAACCTTGGAGATAAATTCTGCTATATGGTAAATTTATACCATTTAATACACGATACCAACCAACAATAGCAGTTTCTTTATCTTCGCTTACTACCATCCAAGCAGTTACATTATTTTCAAAAGGACTGCTCAAACGATAGAATGTGCCAAATTGGAAAACTTCACGATATTCTTTCATGAATTTAATTTGTTCTTTTACTTCTTCTTGTTCAGCTGGAGTTAATTTATTTAAATCAAGCTCATAGCCAAAAGTACCAAAGTAAGCAACGTTTGCTCTAGTATGAAGAGGTGTTAAGCGATATACTTGATGGTTAGGAGTAACAGAAACATGACTGCCGATAGAGCTGATAGGGTAAGCAAAAGATGTACCATATTGGATTTTTAAACGTTCTATAGCATCAGAGTCATCACTTGCCCAGCCTTGTGGAGCATAATATAAAAGACCTGGATCAAATCTAGCACCACCACTAGCACAAGATTCAAAGAGAATATGAGGGAATTCAGAAGTTAAGCGTTCATATAAATCGTAAACACCTAAGATATGACGATGGAAGATTTCTCCTTGTCTATCAGCAGGATAAGCTACAGAGTAACATTCTGTAATACTGCGGTTCATATCCCATTTAATATAGGAAATTTTAGCTTCACGTAAGATTTTAGCAAGTAAATTATAAATATAATCTACTACTTCTTTACGAGAATAATCGAGAACATATTGATGACGACATTCAGAAGAGTGTCTGCCAGGTACATGTAAAATCCAATCTGGATGATTGCGATAGAGGTCAGAGTCCATATTAGTCATTTCTGGTTCAATCCAAAGACCGAATTTCATGCCGAGATTTTCAATTCTTTCTGCAAGACCTTTGATGCCATTTGGTAAGCGGTCAGTATTTGGATACCAATCGCCAAGACCTGCATAATCGGAAGTACGTTTGCCAAACCAGCCATCATCTAATACGAATAATTCTACGCCACATTCTTTAGCTTTGCTAGCGATAGTTACGAGTTTATCTTCGTTGAAATCGAAATAAGTAGCTTCCCAGTTATTGATTAAAATAGGTCTAGCTTTATCTCTCCAATAGCCACGAGCAAGGCGTTTTTGGAATAATTTATGGAAAGATTGACTTAAATTATTTAAGCCATCATCAGTATAAATCATTACTGCTTCTGGAGTTTGGAAAGATGTGTTTGGTTCTAATTTCCAATCAAATGTAGTTGGATTAATACCCATTAAAACGCGTGTAACATCATGAGTATCAACTTCTGCTTGAGCTAAGAAGTTACCGCTATAGATTAAGCTAAAGCCAATAGCTTCCCCTTTATTCTCATCTGTAGTAGGTCGTTTTAAAATAATAAATGGATTATGTTCATGGGAAGAATGACCACGAGTGGAATTAATAGCAGTGATACCCTGTTCTAATTTACGCACTTTTAAATGACGTTCTCTAGACCATGTACCAGAGAATTGAAGCCATTCATAATCGCAATCAGGTAAATCAAGACAAAGGCTCATAGCTGTTGTTAAATGAACATCATCTTTACCCTGATTATAGATTTTAGCACTGCGAGCGATAATGCCATTTTGAGCAAAAATAGTATAGAGTAAATCTATTTCAACTAAAGTTACAGGGTCTTGTAAATGAATAGTTAAAGTGAGAGCTTCATCATCATTTTCTGTGTAAGTAGCAGGTAAATTTTCAAGTTTTGGTTTACCTTTGCTGATAGAATGACTTTGATAATGGAAGTCAGAAATTTTACTACCGTTTGTCTGGCAAATTTCAATAGCAGGCTGACGATAATCAGAAGTACCATAAACAGGATATTCTTGACGAATATGGCTCAAAGATATAATATTATGGAATTCTTCAGAAATATAGGAAGTTGTTGGACGAGCACAAGATTGAATTAAATAGGAAAAATCTGCTTTGTCATGTACTTTTTTACCAAAATATACTTGGCTTAGATGACCATTAGGAAGTACAGTCATAATGTAACTAATTTTATCATTAGTTAAATGAAAAGTACGGCTTTGTTCATTAAATAAAATTTGCATCTTAAAAAACGCTCCTTTATAAATATATGAATTTATGGCTTTTCGTAATTAATATCTATAAATTATTATATATGAGAATTTTATGAAAATAAAGATGGCGTTGTTAAGTAAATCAGTTTAAATGTTAAATAAAAACTATAAGAGTAATACTTATAGTTTTTATTTCATTCTATTTACAGGTTTATTAAAAGATATTTTAGGAGAAAAACTTTTGCGATACTGTGAAGGTGTAAAACCTTTTTTGGCTTTAAAGGCTTTAGCAAATACTAAAGGGTCTTGATAGCCACAAGAATTAGAAATAGTTTCAATGGATAGCGTAGTTGTATTTAATAATTGTTCAGCACGAGTTATGCGATAATTAGCTAAATATTCTTGGGGAGAAATATTTAAATGTTTGCGAAATAATAAATAGAGGTAATTTCTAGTGATGCAAACATATTTAGCAATATCAGTGATTTTTAAATTATTAGTGTAGTTATTTTCGATAAATTCAATGGCTTTTTTTACATATAGATTATTGTTGTCATTAGTCGGCAATATGGTTTTTATATCTTTACTTAAGATAGAGAAGAAAGAATATAATAGACTTTCGAGCAAAAATTGATTGCTTGTGGCAAAGTTATTATTTTTTAACATATTATGCACAATTTGTTTTAATTCTTCACTATAATTACATTGAAATGTTAGATGATTGGAACTAAGACCAATATCATTTAAATATTGAATAGCTTTAGTGCCATTAAAACCAATCCAAAGATATTGCCATGGGTCATCTTTATCAGCTTGATAAAATACTTGCAAATGAGGTTCAACTAAAAATCCTTGACCTTGAGATAATTCATAGCAAGCGTTATTTACATAATATTTTCCTTTGCCTTTAGTTATATAGTGAATGATATAATTATCGCGGATACCAGGGCCAAAGCTGTGATTAGGTTCACATTTAGCTAAGCCACAAAAACATAAGTATAAATCAGAAAAATGGCGTTCTGTTATTTGGAGTACATGAGAATTTTCCATAATAATTAACCTCAAATTTAATTTAGTCTTATAATATTATAATATAATAAAACAAATAAATAATAAAAGGTGATTTTTATGGAAACAAAATGGTGGCAAAAATCTGTTGTTTATCAAATTTATCCTCGTAGTTTTTGTGATAGCAATAATGATGGCATTGGTGATATCAATGGTATTCGCTCTAAATTGGATTATTTGGAAAAATTAGGTATAGAAGTGATTTGGTTAAGCCCTGTATATTGTTCACCTAATGATGATAATGGTTATGATATCTCCGATTATTATGATATTTCTCCAGAATTTGGGACATTAGACGAGATGAAAGCTTTATTGAAAGAAGCTAAAGCACATAATATAAAAATAATCATGGATTTAGTGGTAAATCATACTTCAGATGAACATAAATGGTTTATAGAAGCAAAAACAAATAAAAATAGCAAATATCGTGATTATTATATTTGGCGAAAAGGTGAAAAAAATAATCCACCAAATGATTTATTATCTTGTTTTGGTGGTTCGGCGTGGGAATATGATGAAGCTTCTCAAGAGTATTATTTGCATTTTTTTAGTAAGAAACAGCCAGATTTAAATTGGGAAAATAAAGATATGCGCAAAGATATTTGGCAGATGACGAATTTTTGGATTGATTTAGGTGTTGGTGGTTTTAGAATGGACGTCATCGATATGATTGGCAAAGTTCCAGATTTAAAAATCAAAGAGAATGGACCTAAATTACATGAATATATTCAAGAAATGCATAGAGAAACTTTGCAAGACAAAGATTTATTGACTGTGGGTGAATGTTGGGGTGCAAATCCGCAGATAGCACAGTTATTTTCCAGTCCAGATAGACATGAATTGAGTATGGTATTTCAATTTGAACATATTATGCTTGACCAAGAAGGCTCGGATAAATGGAATTTGAAAAAGCTTGATTTAATTGAGTTGAAAAAAGTATTTACTAAGTGGCAAAAAGAATTAAATGGCAAAGGTTGGAATAGTTTATTTTGGAATAATCATGATTTACCAAGAATTGTATCTCGTTGGGGTAATGACAAAGAATATCACGTGCAGTCTGCGAAAATGTTGGCAATATTACTTCATGGTATGCAGGGAACACCATATATTTATCAAGGCGAAGAAATCGGCATGACCAATATTGAGTTTAATGATTTAGCTGATTTTGCCGATATTGAATCTGTGAATGCATATAAAGAAAGAATGGCTAATAATATACTTAAAGAAGAAATCTTAAAATCTTTGCGTGCTAAAGCTAGAGATAATGCAAGAACTCCTATGCAGTGGAATAGTGATGTAAATGCTGGTTTTAGCAAAGTTAAACCATGGTATAGAGTAAATCGCAATTATATAGACGTAAATGTAGAAAAAGCTTTAGCCGATAAGAATTCAATTTTTTATTGTTATCAAAAATTGATTAAGATGCGTAAAGAAAATCCTATTATGATTTATGGTGAATATGATTTATTATTAGCCGAAGATAAAAATATTTTTGCTTATACAAGAAAATACGAAGATAAAACTTGGCTTATAATATGTAATTTTTATGATAAAGAAGTCGATTTTAACTTAGAAGGCACAGGAAAAATCTTAATCAGTAATTATGAAGATACGATAACAGATTTGACAAAAGGTCATTTAAGACCATATGAAGCTGTAATTTATCAGTGGCAGAAATAATAAAAAAGCATAGTTTAATCGTTTTGATTAGACTATGCTTTCTTTTTGTATATTTTTAAGTTGTTGGTAAGTCAGAGGTACAATGAGCGCATTTAGTGGCTTCATGAGGAATTTCAGATTTACAAAATGGGCAGATTTTTGTTTTTGGCGGTTCTTTAGGAATAGGAATTAATTTGTTTAGCTGTCTAATTAAACAAAAGACTACGAAAGCCAAAATTAAAAATTGGAGAAAATCTGTTAAAAAGGCACCATAAGCAAAAACTGCACCAGCTTTTTTTGCTGTTTCAAGGTCAGCACCTTTTTCAGCGAGTATAAAAGTCGCCTTACTAAGTGGCAGATACATATTATTAAAATCAATACCGCCAGTAAAAATACTGATTATAGGCATGATTAAATTTTTTACAATGGAATTTACAAGCCCTGTAAAAGCAGTACCAATAATCATACCAACTGCTAAATCAAGCATATTACCTTTAAAAGCAAATTTTTTAAACTCAATAAAGAAATTTTTCATAATGATAAAAACCTTTCTAAGCATAATGTATATAATTATAACCTATAAAGGTGAGTATTGAAAAGAAAAATTAATTAATTTGGAATAAATAAAAGTCCTCTTTATTAGAAAAGAGGACTTTTTTTAATACAGCATCTGTTGATATTTATCGATACGGAAACTTATTTAGCAATAAGAAAACAGAAGTATTCGTACAGCATCTGTTGATATTTATCACACAATTTAGATAAAGGGGACATCTTATAATGAGTATTCGTACAGCACCTGTTGATATTTATCCCTAATGTTATTAGGATTTATTAATTACATTATAGTTATAAACTATTGATATTGCAAGACTTTTATAATTTTTACCAGTAAATGATAGATAATATATTAGATTTGAGTAGGTCAATAAAATCAAGCTTTATGAGGATTTTATAAATTTTAGGTTGGTAAATTTTATTTTAAAGAATATTTATAAATATATGATTAAAAATCTATGAATTTTGTCAATTTTTGTCTTTATTATATATTTTTTTGTCAAATTTATATATAATAATATTGAGAGGTGTGATATATATGTCTGAAACTACAACGTTAAATATAAGAGTTAATAAAGATTTGAAAAAACAATCTGAAGCAATTTTATCTTTATTGGGATTAAATACTTCTACAGCTGTAAATATGTTTTTAAATGCTGTTGTTAGAAATAATGGCATTCCTTTTGCTTTAACATTAAATCCTAATAATGAAACAAAGCAAGTTCTTGATGAAGTAAAAGCAGGCAAAAATTTAAGTAGAACTTTTGATAATGTAAGAGATTTAATGGACGATTTAGATGCTTAAAATAAAATATCACTCTAAATTTAAGAAAGATATAAAGACAATAAAAAAGCGTAACTATGATTTATCAAAGCTACAAAAAGTTATTGAAATATTAGCTGAAGAAAAAACTTTACCTGCCAAATATAAAGATCATTCTTTAACTGGAATTTATCAAGATTTTAGAGAATGTCATATTTTGCCTGATTGGTTATTAATATATCGCATAGCTAAAGATATATTGACTTTAGTACTTTCTAGAACAGGCACACATAGTGATCTATTTTAGAAAGATTGCTTTAGAATGTCTTTATTTTTTATTGTTAATAAATATAATATGATAAATAAAAAAAGCTAAGTCCTCAAATAAGGACTTAGCTATATTTTTTATCTTATTCCCATTCAATGCAATATATTTTTTCTAGTATTTTTTATTGGTTTTTTGCCTGCATTATATAGGATATTTTATATAAATTAACTTAAATTTGTTTGTTTATTTATTTTTATAGTACGTTTTCAGTACGTTAATTTTAACCGCCATATATAAATATATAACAAGATGTCAATTAGTTTTGACTAATAGTTATATATCAAAATATGGCGGTATTTTTATTAATAACCGCCATACTTCAAATAATACATATTCAATTTTCTTTATACAGTATCTGTTGATATTTATCAATAAAAATACAATTATTAATTTGTGGGAGGAATAAGTATTCGTACAGCACCTGTTGATATTTATCCTCTCCATTTGAACCAGTAAAAGACGCTGATATTGAGTATTCGTACAGCACCTGTTGATATTTATCTCTAAAAATGGAATGATAAAAAGATGTTATTTTCAGTATTCGTACAGCATCTGTTGATATTTATCGAATTTGGGAAGAAAGAGAAAAAATACAAGATTTAATGTATTCGTACAGCATCTGTTGATATTTATCGATTTTATTTTATTTACATAGCTACAACTAGATTTAGTATTCGTACAGCATCTGTTGATATTTATCGATTACAGTGGGGAATACAAAAAGCTTGCTTCATATTGTATTCGTACAGCATCTGTTGATATTTATCTGTTTTCCTGTATATTGGCCAAGTGTTTCGGGGTATAGTATTCGTACAGCATCTGTTGATATTTATCCCTAGTAATATTAGGCTTCATTAATTACATTATAGTTATAAACTATTAATATTGCAAGACTTTAAAAAGATTTACCAGCAAAGAGCAAATATTGGTTATAAATCTATAAAGTTAGTAATCACAGTAGTTATTAAGATTCTATAAAAAATTAGCTGGTAAAATATGTGCATCATCAATTAACATAGTAATATTATCTGCCATTAATTTAAATTTTTCATTGATTGATACCAAAGTTAAAATGATACGATATATACTATAAATAATCTCATTATCTTAAAAGCTGATGTAGTTTTAAATGACTGCAGCAGCTTTTTTTATTTCACAGAAATAGTCATCATCTTTGGCTTTTGTAATATCTAAATAGACTCACGCTGATGAAGCGCCAGCAGATTTTTTTATATACCTTTTTAGGGAGTCCGAAAGGTCAGATTTTAGTTGAAAAAAGGTTCAATTTTCGTTTTGTTTAGGGTGCACTTTTGGGGTGCATTTTTCGTTTTGTTTTGGACATTTTTTCTGGACATTTTTATATGATTTTTGAACCTTTTCCAATACGTATAAAGCCTTTACTATCAAGACTTATGGCGGTTTTATATTCGTTTTAGGTTGTTTTGTTTCAGTACCTTTTTTTGAACCTTTTTCGTTTTGTTTCAACTGGTTTTTAGTATGGTTTTAGTATCATTCTTTGACCACCAATAAGCCTGTTTATATGTTCATTATTCTAGGTTTTTCTAGGCTATCAAATTATAAAAAACGTCTTATTTTCAATGGTTTTAGTTGTAACCTTTTTGCAACCTTTGTTTTGATTGCAACTTTTTTATAAACAAGTTACATGATATTAAGCATCTTGTCAAAGAAATGGGGTTGCATAATTTTGAGCATACCCTCGAACTATTCTATAAAATCTATAATAAAAAGGCACTAGCACCGCCATATATAGCGAGCCAATGCCTATATTTTATAAGTTATTTGTCATATCTACGACGCGTTTTTCTATTAAGCATAAACAAAGGACGACTATTTAACCACTCCTCTAACTCTAATTGTGCTTTAGCATATTTTGCCGAATTTCTTTTGTAATTTTTTCTGAAGCGTCCTAAATATGTTTGTTGATGAAATTTATTAGCCATTGTATTTCCTTCTTTTTCAAACTTTTTGCTGTTATTATACTCACAAATAATAAAAAAAGCTGTTCAAGCGTCCCATTGGGCGTTTAGTACATTAAATTTTTTTATACTTTATCTTTAAAATTCCTTTAATATCAAGGGTTTTCAGCTTTGGGTCGTTAGGACGTTAAGTCGTCATAACATTATATATATATATACACTTCTCTCTTATATACTACTATATACTATATAAATATCATATTACATATATAAGTATATAACGTCCCAATGTCCTAAAGCCTTATTTTTCTAAGCGTCATTTAATTTTACATAAACGACCTCCAACGCCCATATAGGACGTTAACTGAAAATATCTTCCTCATCATCTTGCATATCAACAACATCAAATTCATTATTATTTACTTTTTTTACTGGCGGTAAATAATAATTTTTAACATGATGATTAGTTGGTAATTTAATGTATTTAGCACTATCACCCAAAATAGATGATTTTTTTAAGCTTCTAATAGCTTTTGCTAACTGTCTATTACTGCATTGACGAGTATTATATTCTTGTTGGATAGCAAAACATAATTCTGTAGCCGTAATTAGCTTCCATTTATTTAATTCAGCACCCCAATCAAGACAATCAATAATCGTTCTTTCAGCTTCAGTTAAATTTTTATAATGTTCATTTTGGATATTAATCTTTATAGTTTCATCTTTAGTGAGCCAATAAGGTGCTTTTTCTTCTAGTGCTAAATGTGCTACTTCTCCCCAAAGTTGGTCGATATCGATATTTTTTATTCTCTCACTGTGAATATTTTCAACGCTAATAACCCAATATCTACGCTCACCTGTACTATCTCGCAAAAATTCTTTAGTGTTTACTGTACCATAAAGTGCTGTTGTACGTGCCATTTCATCAGTGCCACGAGCATATGGCTTTCGCAAAATGTCTTTTTTGGCGGTAATAAATGCTTTTAACCTTTCTAATCGTTCAGATTTTATAGTGTCATTTATTTCGCCTAATTCTACAATCCAATACATAGCAATTCGCAAGACATCATCTTTATTTGTAGGATTTAGAGCTAAACCATCAGCACCCCAATCTTTGCCTTCATCAGGTAATATATCATATAAAAATCTTGTTTTTCCTATTCCTTGACCGCCACAAAGAATCAAAATACCATGGGCTGATTTATCTCCTTCATTAAAAGCCATTACAGCACACGATAAGAGCCATTTTTTAAATAATATATAACAAAATTCATTATCTTGATTTGTTTCTAATTCTAGGCAATTAAATAAATCTTTAATTCTGCTTTTTTTATCCCATTTGTTTTTACATTTCTTTAAATATTCACGAACAGGACTATATTTATGTTCTTCAGCAATATAAGCTAGATGCTGAGCTAACATATTACTTGATATAGTCAAATGACATTGATTACACAAACTCAAAAGATAAGTAACTATATTATCAAATGCCATTTTTTTTAATATTCCACGTTCAAATACTTCAATATTTTTTCTTAGAATATTGTATTTAATTTCATAGCCTAGTCGATTCAATAAATAATTTGTATTTTGCCATATATTAGTTAGTGGTTTCCCCTTTTTTGTCGTAAATGGATATTGTAAATCTTCAATAGATATCAGTTCATCAGCAAGAACTTCAAAATCATTTGCTGGATTATTAGGATCATAAATATTTGGACAATTTTTTATAGCTTTATTTAATGTATGCATTCCATACGTTTCACCATTATTATAATGAATTTCGTCCCATTTCTTACGATATAAAGCTGAATTTCTAAAAAGTCTATCCATTTGAGCAAAATTCTTACAAGTCCAAAAAGCTAACATATTACATAATGATAAATCAGCAGAACTATTATCTGAAGCTATTCCCTCATAATATAAATTTTTAAAAGCTTCAGCTTGTTTACTACTACAAATTTTATCTAATAATTTATTATCATCAATCTCCACAAATTGATGATGTATAATTTCTTTTTGTTGAGAATTTAGCTTAGCATCAAAATATTTACTATAAATTTTTTCAACACCTGTAACATCGCTAGATAATTTCTCATATCCTTTAATAACATTACCTGTAACAGTAAAATATCTATCTTTATCATAAATTTCTAATCCCAATCTAGGTAATTTAAAACCATTATGCAGATTAATATCCCCATTAATATAAATATGAATTCCTTCACCAGAAGGGCTATATTCTGCATATGAATTAACAGTTTTTAATATATCTGTGGCGATATCTGATAACTTATTATCAATTACACAATGGTCTATATCTATACCCATAATAGTACTATTAGTAAATACAAACCCTATACCGTCATATCGATTGGCTTCATTTTCTGCTTTATCTCTCACAGTAGAAAATGATGACCAGGTATTGCAATCATTTACTTTTGCCATTTTATTAATAGGCTGATATGGTATTTTAGTATTTTTAATATTCCCTTTACTATCCTTTTTAGATTGTATTTTATATAAAACCCAATTATTAAATTCTTTCATTTCTTTAGGAATATTGTTATAATTAGTCATATAAACATCATCACCCACTTTCATTAAAATTAAAGCCCCAATAAGGGGCTTATTTCATTATTTAATATCCTCAATATCAGTAGGATTTATTTTTTTCTCATAAAAATGGCGGTTTATCTTGCCTTTTAGTGTGATTTTGCCCATTGCTTCTACTTCTTTATTCATTTCTCTAATAAGTTCATAAGCTTTTGATATAGATATATTGCAATCTTCGGCAATCTCTTTGGCGGTTATAAATCGACTTTTTACAGTTTCCATATTTTCAATTCAGTCCTTTCATGATAAAATTTATTTGCTTTTAAATTTTGTATGCTCCTTGTCTTAGTGCGAGGGGCTTTTTTTATATTCATATTTAGCTATTAAAGTTTCTAAGTCTTTGGCCACAATATGAAAAGATGATCCAGTTATAATGTTATCTGTATTATTACTAAAGTCTAAATACATATCTTTTAAGCTCTTTACTTCATTTATGAGCCTGTCAAAACTCGTAGCTTTGATTTTAAGCGTTATTAGATTATCCATACATAAATTCCTCCTAAAATTTAATAAACAGCCTGTCAGCGTCAATCTGAATATTTTTGGCGGGTATTTTCATGTTATAAGCGATATACCTTTTTATATTTTGTTTAGTGCAAACTTTCTCGAAATTGGTAAGCCTACGATAAAGTAAAATCAACTCAATTTCATCTTGTGATAGATTTGTCATTGGCATTAACCTCTACTTTAGGATTTTTAGCACTTCACTAAATGCTAATTTGATAAGTTTTAATTTATTTTCGTTTGTAAACTTATATAATTCGTTAAAAAATTCTTTTGCGTTTAATGCATTATCTTCTTGTGCAAATGCTACAATCTTTTTATCAGTATCATAGATTAATATTTTTATCATGTAAGTTATCTCTTTTCTCTATTTTCACAAATTATTATTCCGCAGGCTTAGAAAGCCTATCGCCATTAGCTCCCCTTAATTTTAAGGTTAGTGATTAAAATATATTAGATTAAATCATCAACAAATTTATTAATTCTTTGAATATCTTTCATTCCGATTGAACCTCTAATTTTAACGGCTTCAATCACAGATTTTATATAAACCTCTAACTGTGCTAATCTCATTTTGTTCCATTCATCCATTTCTGTATTAGTAATATTGTTTTTATCTTTCTCAAATTTTTCGATATAAGCTTTTTTAATATTATTTATAACTTTTTCTTGTATTTCCAATTCAGTTTCTAAATTTCTTCTTTCTCTTATCGCAAGATCAACTTGAATACTAATATCAAATTTATCTTTTTTTAATTGTTCTACTTTCTTTCTTAATAGTTCATTTTCACTACTTTTAGCTAATGATGCTTGATATTCTTTATGCTGAATCTCTTGCTCCATAGCATTGAAGGCGTCAATAAAATCTAACTTCCACTTTAAAGCTTTTTCACCCTTAAAACTCATGACAAGCAGACTAAATCCGTCCCTATCCATTAGATACATTGGACGTCTTTCACCTTTATTATCAGTATAATTTGATTTAAAAAAGTGCTTGGAAAGCCTGCCACTATTGAACGAACGCAGAAGTGCGTTGGTTAAACGTAAAACATCACAATGACGTTTGTCAAAATGCTCTGCAAGTTGTACACTACTAACTACTATAGTATTATTTTTTATCTCTACTAAATTGTTGTTAATCATTATATATCTTCCTTTCTTTGCCTTTTGGCGGTTATTCCTCATCTTTTAATAAATCTGCTGGTTCAACATCTAAAGCCTTTGCGATTTTACCTAATGTTTTAGGCTGTAATGGTATCTTACCTGCTAAAACTTTTGTAATTGTACTGTTGCTAATATGTGCTAAATCTTTTAATTCTTTAAGATTTATACATTTTTTAGCCATTGCTAAATCAAATTTTTTACGGTCAATTATCATATATCTCCCACCTTTATTTACGTTATTTAAGAAAATTATTTTTTATGTTTTTCTTTATATAAATAATATATGCTTATATTTTTCTAAAGTCAAGAAATTTTTATATTGATTTTTGCTAAAAAAAAGAATATTATATTATTAGAGAGGTGAAATATATGGAATTTAAGGATATTTTGAAGTCATATCGCTTAAAAAGCGGAATGACTAAAGCTGAATTTAGTCGTAAGTTAGGGATTGACTCATATAGTACCTATAATAATTATGAAGTTGGTTCTAGTGAACCTAAGATTGACATGTTAATTAAAATTGCTGATTTGCTTAATGTATCGTTAGATGATTTAGTAGGACGAACGCCAGCAGATGAAGATGAGCGACTAAAGAAAACTATTAACGATTTATTAGTATTAGTTAATAAAAAACTAGGTATAGATTATAAAGCTATTAAAATTAATGATACAAATATTGTTTTTGCTAACTTATCATCTGAAGATAAATTTGAATTTGCTATAAATAAGAATGAGTTAATATCAATTATTAATGATATGAAAACACAATCAGCAATAAACGAAGGCTATCTATTATTTGATAAAGTCTTTGATAATGAAACAATTGCTCTCTATGATAAATTAAACGAAATATTTGAAAATGGTCAAATAACATCTAAAGAATATGTTGAACGTAGACGTAATTTAACACCACGTTTAGATTTTAACCTTGTAGATGTTTTGCCAATTAAACGGGCCTATAGAGAAAAATATTTTTACAATAAAAATAATAAATAGATACATCGGGCAAGTACCTATTTATGTATCAAATAATTGATTGCTTTGCTCGGGCAATTGATTATTAAAATATGTATTTAATTTTATGAATACCTGGTCAGTTAAATAAAAAAACCGCCACCAATAAAGATATTGGGGCGATATTTTGAGTTTGAATTATTGGTTATGGTATTACACTATGAAGGTCATAATATAATTCGACTTAAAAAAGTGCTTAGAAAGCCTTTGCTTATTAGCTGAACGCAGAAGTGCGTTGAGTAAACGTAAATGGGGCGATATTTTGAATTATTGATTATGGTATTCATACTGTGAAGGTCATAATATAACCACAGGTACAATCATAAGTACTAATAAAAGAAAACGGCTTAAAACGGCTCATATTTTGTCATGATTTGATAAAGTATTGGCAGTTTATTAAGTTTACCCTTTTTAGTGTAGATGATACCCTGTTTTGGGGTATCACCAAATTTAAATATACAAAATTAAATAAAAATAGCCCCTCGCTATGCTACCAACATAACAAGAGGCTACTTCTTACCGTTCTAGCTATTAACTAGAATGATATCTTTTAACTAGCAACTAAATTATATCATTCTTTTTAAAGCTGGTAAATGGTAGGCTTATTAAGTATACGATTTTTTAGCTTGAAAGGAATGATTTTTTTATGCCTGTTTACAAAAACGAACAACGTGGAACATGGTTCACGACTTTTTATTATACCGATTGGACTGGTACACGCAAGAAAAAGAAGAAAGAAGGCTTTACCACTAAACGAGACGCCCAAGCCTTTGAGCGTGAATTTTTGGAACGCATGGCGGGAACTTGTGATATGAGCTTTGCTTCTTTAGTATCTATATATTTGAATGATTGTAAAACAAAGTTAAAAACTTCGACATATAGCACAAAAAATTTCACAATAAACAAGTTCATCATAAGCTATTTTAAAGATATCAGTATAAATAAAATTACGCCTGCACATATTCGTCAGTGGCAACTAAAAATAATAAACACGAATCAATATTCAAACCAATACTTAAGATATATTAACACACAGTTGTCATGTATATTCAATTATGCAATAAGATATTACAATCTTAGTAAAAATCCAGTACAGCAATGTGAAGCGATGGGCAGTAAAAAATCTAAAGAAATAGAGTTTTGGACATTAGATGAGTTTAAAAAATTTATATCATCGGTTGATGATGAACAGGTATATACAATATTTAGCATCTTATTTTGGACTGGAATAAGACGAGGTGAGCTGCTAGCCCTTCGCCCTTGCGATTTTGATTTTGACAATAATCTTTTGTCTATAAGAAGAAATTTAGTATATGTAGATGGACAAGCTTATATCAGCAGTCCAAAAACTGAAAAGAGTAATAGAGTTATAAATATGCCAAAGTTCTTAATGGGCATAGTGAAAAATCATATAGAAAAGAATATGATTTTAAAGAATGAATTATTGTTTGAAGTAAATCCGTTCTATTTAAAAAGGAAAATGAAAAAGTATGCTAATAAGTCAAATGTTAAACTAATTAGAATACATGATTTAAGACATTCGCACGCATCTTTTTTGATTGAGCAAGGTTTTAGCCCTTTAATGATAGCTGAAAGGTTAGGTCATGAGGACATACAAACAACATTGAAAACATATTCTCATTTATATCCAAATAAGCAAAATGAATTAGCTGAAAAAATTGATGAATTATATAACAATATTTAAGGGGAAAATGACAATAATAAATATATTAGTACGTTTTTAGTACGCTTTACAAAAAAGAAAAGAGCTAAGCCCTTTATTTATAAGGAGTTAGCTCTTTTTGTATATTATTCCCATTCAATTGTAGCTGGTGGTTTAGAAGTTATATCATAAACTATTCTGTTTACACCAGGTACTTCGTTTACAATTCTACGAGAAACTGTATCTAATACTTCATATGGAATTCTTGCCCATTCAGAAGTCATAGCATCGCTACTTGTAACAGCACGAAGTGCTACAGTGTGGCAATAAGTACGGCTATCACCCATAACACCTACAGAACGGATGTTTGGAAGACAAGCGAAATACTGCCAAATTTTTTCGGAAAGACCAGCTTTAGCTACTTCTTCACGGAAGATAGCATCTGCTTCACGAACAACAGCGAGTTTTTCTTCAGTTACTTCGCCAAGAACGCGGATAGCAAGACCAGGACCTGGGAATGGTTGACGCCATACGAGGTCATGAGGAATGCCAAGCTCTTCACCTACTGCACGAACTTCATCTTTAAAGAGTTCGCGAAGTGGTTCGATCAGATCGAATTGAATATCTTCAGGAAGACCGCCAACGTTATGATGGCTCTTAATTGTTGCAGAAGTTTTTGTACCACTTTCAACAATATCTGGATAGATTGTACCTTGAACAAGGAAATCAATTTTGCCGAGTTTATTAGCTTCAGCTTCAAATACACGAATGAATTCTTCACCGATGATTTTACGTTTTCTTTCAGGATCAGAAACGCCAGCTAATTTACCTAAGAAACGGTCTTTAGCATCAACACGGATAAGATTCATATCGAATTGTTTACGGAAGATAGTTTCTACTTGATCGCCTTCGTCTTTACGGAGTAAACCGTGGTCAACGAATACGCAAGTTAATTGTTTGCCTACAGCTTTGTGAACTAAAACAGCAGCAACAGAAGAATCAACACCGCCACTTAAAGCGCATAATACTTTTTTGTCGCCAACGATTTGTTTGATTTCTGCAATTTTGCTTTGAGCAAAAGAACTCATAGTCCAATCGCCTTTTAAGCCACAGATTTTGAATAAGAAGTTTTTCATCATCTGCTGACCAAATGGAGTATGTTCAACTTCTGGGTGGAATTGTACACCATATAATTTACGACTGTCATCGCACATAGCAGCAACAGGAGTATGCTTAGTATGAGCAATAGCTTTGAAACCTTCTGGAACTTTTTCTACATAGTCGCGATGGCTCATCCAGCAAATTTCATCAGCATTGATACCATCGAATAAAACGCTAGTAGTATCAAGAGTGATGTCCATTTTACCATATTCGCCAGCTTCAGCATGAGCTACGCTACCACCGAGATTATGAGCTGTGAACTGATGACCATAGCAAATACCAAGTACAGGGATACCAAGTTCAAAGATTTTTGGATCAGCCTGTGGTGTATTGTCAGCGTAAACACTGCTAGGACCACCAGTGAAAATAATAGCTTGTGGATTTTTAGCTTTAATTTTTTCTACTGTATAATCATAAGGAACAATTTCACAGTAAACACCGCATTCTCTAACACGACGTGCAATTAATTGGTTATATTGACCGCCAAAGTCAATAACAAGAACCATTTCATGAATTGTGCTCAATTTTTTACCTCCTAATAATAAAAAACGCTCTCTTTACAAAAATAGTTTACTATACAGTAGTTTTTCTGTAAAGAGAGCTTTTATATTTGTTGCTATTTATTAAGCGAAATTTAATTTAAAATTAAGCTTTACCGTCGCAACCAAGAACTTCTTTAATTTTGTGAGAAACGATTGCTTTGATGTTAGTTCTACCGTCAGCAACATATTGACGTGGGTCAAAATGATCAGGATGATCGTTGAAGTGTTTACGAATACCTGCAGTCATTGCAAGACGAAGGTCGGAGTCAATGTTGATTTTGCAAACAGCCATGGAAGCAGCTTTACGAAGTTGGTCTTCAGGAACACCAACAGCATCTGGCATATGACCGCCATTTTCGTTGATAATTTTAACGAAATCTTGAGGAACGGAAGAAGCACCATGTAAAACGATTGGGAAGTTAGGAAGACGTTTAGCAACTTCTTCAAGAATGTCGAAACGAAGTGGAGGTGGTACTAAAATGCCTTGTTCATTTCTTGTGCATTGGTCAGGAGTGAATTTGTAAGCACCGTGGCTAGTTCCGATAGCGATAGCTAAGGAGTCAACACCTGTTTCTTTAACGAATTCTTCAACTTCGTTAGGATCAGTGTAATGAGCTTCATGAGCAGCTACTTTAACATCATCTTCAATACCAGCTAACTGACCAAGTTCTGCTTCTACTACTACGCCATGAGCGTGAGCATATTCAACAACTTCTTTTGTTTTTTCAATATTTTCTTTGAAGCTGTAGTGGGAACCGTCGAACATAACGGAAGTGAAACCGCCATCAATACAAGATTTGCAAGTTTCGAAATCTGCACCATGGTCGAGGTGTAAAGCGATTGGAAGACCAGTGTCTTCAATAGCAGCCTGTACAAGATGTACAAGGTATTGATGTTTAGCATATTTTCTAGCACCAGCGGAGCACTGAAGAATTAAAGGAGCGTTTAATTCTTTAGCAGCTTCAGTGATACCCTGAACGATTTCCATATTATTTACGTTGAATGCACCAATAGCATAATGGCCTTCATACGCTTTTTTAAACATTTCTTTTGTTGTTACTAATGGCATTAAAAAAACCTCCATAGACAAAATTTAAATTTCAAGACTATTATAGCATAAAATTTGTTTATTTGTATATCAAAATCTGAAAATTATTTAATTCAGACAATTCTTGTAATCTATAAATATTTTTTATAATAAATTATAGTTAAATCCGTTATGATATAATTTTAAAATAAATATAATTTTTATTTGAGTAGGTGAGCATATGAATATTGGAAAATTGTCTATAAAACAGATAAAAGATTTAATGGTTAAAGAGTGTAATGACGAATTATTGACAGCGATAAAAAATGATGCCCGTAAAGGTGTACAAAGTATATATAAAAGTTATCAACGAGAAATGAAAGAACGTCAGCGAGTGGCTAATTTATATACTTTTGAAAATGAATGTAGAGCTAATGGTTATAAATTAATAGCTGGCGTAGATGAAGTGGGTAGAGGACCACTCGCAGGACCTGTAGTAGTAGCTAGTGTTATTTTGCCAGAGAATTTTTTTATTGAGAAAATAAATGATTCCAAGAAATTATCAGAGGCAACACGTGAAAAAATTTATGATATCATCATGGAAAATGCGATAGCTGTAAATAGAGCGATTATCGATGAAAAAACTATAGATAGAGTAAATATTTATCAAGCTGCAATGAATGGTATGTATGAGGCCATTTATGGATTAAATCCTAAACCTGATGCAGTGTTAATTGACGCTATGCCTTTAGAAAGTTTGGATATCTATCATCAATCAATAATTAAAGGTGATGCAAAATCTGCTTCGATTGCAGCAGCTTCTATTGTTGCTAAAGTGGAAAGAGATAGAATGATGAATGAATTTGATAAGATTTATCCACAATATGGTTTTGCTAAAAATAAAGGGTATGGAACAAGTGAACATTTAGAAGCTTTAAGAAAGTATGGACCATGTGAAATTCATCGAAAATCATTTGAGCCAATAAAATCAATGGTGATGCAGAAATAAGGTATTTGTATGAAAAATATGGGCTTATGGGGAGAAGATAAGGCTGTAGAGTTTTTAAAGGCAAAGAATTATATAATATTGGCGAGAAATTATCATAGTAGATTTGGTGAAATAGATATTATAGCAAGAAAGCAAAATACGATTATTTTTGTTGAAGTAAAGACTAGAAAAAATACTGCATTTGGATTTCCTGCTGAATTTGTGGATTATCAAAAACAACAAAAAATCATGAAAACGGCTCAATTATATATAAATGATAATTTTAATGCAGAATTTGATTATAGATTTGATATAATAGAGGTATTTCACTATGATGATAATAAGGTGAATTTTAATCATTTGAAAGGAGCGTTTGAGCTTTGAAAACAAAGGGTTTTGAGCGAAAAAGACGTATTATTGTTGGTGTATCAGGGGCAAGTGGTGCGATTTATGCTTATAGATTGATACAAGTCCTTGCTGATAGTGGAATTGAAGTACATTTTGTGGCTTCAAAAGCAGGGCTTGAAGTATTAGAGTATGAATGTGGTTTAACTATGGTTCAATTGACACAAATGGTTCATAAAATTTATGATGTAAATCGAATTGATAGTGCAATAGCAAGTGGTTCTTTTCCTTGTGAATCAATGGTTATTGTACCTTGTTCCATGAAGACTTTAGGGTCTTTAGCAAATGGCATTGCTGGAAACTTACTCACTAGAGCAGCTGACGTAACTTTAAAAGAAGGTCGTAAGCTCGTTTTAGTAACAAGAGAAACACCTGTACATGCTATTCATTTAGAAAATATGTTGAAATTATCACATGCAGGTGCAAGGATAGTGCCAGCATGTCCAGGTTTTTATCATCGACCACAAACTATTGAAGAATTAGTTGATATGTTGGTAGGTAAAATATGTGATACTTTAAATGTAGATAATGATTTATTTGAACGTTGGACAGGACCAAGTGAAGTTTAAATTTTATTTGGGATAATTTATTAATAACAAATTGCATATAAAGGATATTGATAAATCACCCCAAAATATTATGGGGTGATTTTATGTTTGCAAAAACTTATGGGGCAACGACATTGGGTATAGATGGTGTACTCATAGAAGTTGAAGCTGATGTAGCAAATGGATTGCCAAAATTTGAAATAGTAGGTCTAGCAGATGTTGCAGTAAAAGAAGCTAAAGAAAGAGTTCGACCTGCTATTAGAAATACAAATGTCAATTTAGTGCCTAAGAAAGTAACGATAAATTTAGCTCCTGCCGATTTGCGAAAAAATGGTTCATCTTTAGATTTGCCGATAGCTATAGCACTTTTGGAAGCATATGGATTTTTACCTAAGGATTGTTGTAGTGATAGTTTATTAGCTGCTGAATTATCTTTAGATGGTCAAGTAAAAACAATAATAGGAATTTTGTCTATGGCTATTTTATGTAAAGAGCTTAAGTTTAAAAAATTTTTTGTAGCTAAAGGTAATGAACAAGAGGCTTTGTTGGTAGAAGGTATTGAAGTATATGCTATAGCTACATTGTCAGAGCTAATAGATTTTTTACAAGGAAAGATAAAGTTAAAACCAGCAAAAAGACAAAAGAGATTATCTCAAGATATGCAATTCAAAGAGGATTTTGCTGATGTGCAAGGGCAATTTTTAGCAAAAAAAGCTTTGGAAATAGCGGCAGCAGGTGGTCATAATGTATTGATGGTGGGAGCACCAGGAACAGGGAAGACAATGCTTGCCAAGCGTTTAGCAACAATTTTACCGCAAATGACATATCAAGAGGCTTTAGAAGTAACTAAGATTTATAGTATAGCTGGATTGTTATCAAGAGATAGTGGATTGGTAACGAAAAGACCTTTTCGCAGTCCACATCATACAATTTCTAGTGCTGGTATCATTGGTGGCGGTACTATACCAAAACCAGGGGAAGTAACTTTAAGTCATAATGGTGTTTTATTTTTAGATGAATTACCAGAATTTAGTAAAGCTAGTTTAGAAGCATTAAGACAACCATTAGAAGATGGAGAAGTCATGATAACAAGGGTAAATGCTTCTTTAAAATTTCCTTCACGAATGATATTAGTGGCTTCAATGAACCCCTGCCCTTGTGGTTATAAATATGATAATACACGCAATTGTACTTGTAGTGATTATGAAATAAAACGCTATACAAAGAAAATATCAGGGCCACTGCTTGATAGAATTGATATACAAATTCAAGTGCCACGAGTGGAATATAAAGACTTTGTAACAGATAAAAAAGCAGAGTCTTCAGAGCAGATACGCCAACGCGTTGAACAAGCAAGGCAGATACAATTAAAAAGATTTGCTCAAGCCAAAATAGTTTGTAATGCTCAAATGTCACATGCTATGATAAAGTCATATTGTAAATTAACAGCTAAGGCACAAGATATGTTAGGTCTTGTTTTTGAACAGATGAGATTGAGTGCTAGAGCTTACGATAGGATTATTAAAGTGGCGCAGACTATAGCTGATTTAGATAATAGTGAATATATAGAAGATAAACATATAGCAGAAGCCGTTCAATATCGTAATAACTTTAATTTACAAGAAAAAATCTAAAATTAAAGTAAAGGAAGCGAAATTATGGTATTTACAGGAAAAACAAAAAATTTAGGAGTAATTGGTTATCCTATAAAACATTCATTATCGCCAGTTATTCAAAATACAGCTATACAAGAAGCAGGTATTGATTATGCATATATTGCTATGCCTATAGCTCCTGAGGATTTAGAAAAAGCAGTAATAGGGTTAAAAGCGTTAAATTTTACTGGATTTAATGTAACTATTCCGCATAAAGTAAATATCATGCAGTATTTAGATGAAATAGATGAGATGGCAAAATTAATAGGAGCTGTAAATACTGTACATATAAAAGATGGTAAATTATATGGATATAATACAGATGCTATTGGTTTTATCAATCCATTACTAAAGGAGAATGTGGAAATAAAAGATAAAACAGCTGTGATTTTAGGAGCTGGTGGAGCTTGTAGAGCAGTTGTTTGTGGCTTGATTAAACAAGAAATAAAAAATATCATCTTAGCAGTTAGAAATCCAGTAAAAGCACAATTATTAGCAAATGATTTTAATGATTTAGTTGATATAAAAGTGTGCGATTGGCATAGTGAAGAATTTAAACAATATTTAGCTCAAGCTGATTTATTAGTAAATACTACTCCTTTAGGAATGGAAGGCAATATCGATAGTAAACCACCTGTTGCTTGGGAAAGTGTAAAAAAATCTGCGTTTGTTTATGATATTGTATATATCCCTGCTGAAACAAAATTTTTACAAGAAGCCAAAGAATATGGGCATAAAATATTAAATGGCGAAAGAATGTTAGCTGAACAAGGAGCAGCAGCACTTCATTTATGGACTGATAAAGATATAAATGTAGATATTATGGTGAAAACGTTACATGATTATTTGAATAAAAATAAATAAAGGTTTGTTTAGACCGCTATGAACATAGATGTATGGGTGAGATTGAGATGAGGCCTGTACATCTATTTTTATTTTAGAAACGAAGATGAAGTAAATGGAAATAGAAAAGGATTTGGAGCAATTATCATTAAAAATAATGAGAAATTTGCAATTACAGGGCAAACATAATATATTGCAAGGTTATCGTAATAAATCACCTGTAGCAGATTTTATAGATTGTTTGTTAGAAAATGCTTATAAACTGCAAGCTAGTGATATTCATTTGGAGCCACAGGAAAAATATTTGCAAATTCGCTATAGAATAGATGGAAAATTGATATTGATTTATAAAGCTTCAAACAAAATTAGTAATTTTTTGATATCGTATTTGAAATTAATAAGCAATCTAGATATAGCAGAAAAGCGTTTGCCACAAGATGGAAAATTTATTTTTTCTGCTCAAAATATAGATATCAGGATATCTACTATACCTGTACTTTTTGGCGAAAAAGTGGTTTTGCGACTATTGGGGAATAAAGAAAATCTGTTGAATTTAAATCAAATGGGATTTTCTAAAATGAATTTAAAATATTTTAAAGATATGATAAGTGCATCAAGTGGTCTTATTGTGATAACAGGCCCTGTAAATTCTGGAAAATCTACTTTACTTTATGCTAGTTTAAATTATTTAAATAGATTAGATACTAATATTATTACAATTGAAGATCCTGTAGAGTTAAATCTAGAAGGTATAAATCAGATGCAGGTAAATCAAAAAGCAGGCATGGATTTTGCTGTAGCTTTGAGAGCATCACTTAGACAAGACCCAGATATTGTAATGATAGGAGAAATAAGAGATGAAGTAGTAGCTAAGCAAGCGATAACTACGGCATTGACGGGTCATTTAGTATTAACTACTTTGCATACTAAAAATGCTTTGGGTGTGCCAGCTAGATTAATTGATTTAGGAGTCAGTCCTGTGATGCTTAGCATTGCTTTATTAGGTATGACCTCACAGCGATTAGTGAGAAAGATTTGCCCTAAATGTAAAGTTAGTTATAAACCAAGTGAAAATTCTTTAGAGGCATTTTTTTTAGGAAAAGATTTTTATTTAGGTATGGATTTATATAAGGGAGAGGGGTGTAAATATTGTAATTATACAGGTTTTTTAGGTCAAATAGCTCTGCAAGAGATTTTAAGACCTACAGAAAAAATGAGATATTTAATCAGTAGAGATGATGTTGATGTGAATTTAAAACGAGAGGCGAGGTTAACAGATTTTAAATCTTTATTAGATGATGGAAAGATGAAAGTTTTACAGGGAATAACTACAGTTCAAGAAGTATGGAAAACTTTAAATGGAGTATATCAAATAAATGAAGTTCCTAGAAATTTTACAAAAAGCGATAGTGTGTAAGTGGTCAGATATTCATTTAACTACTGATAAAAATATATATTATCGCCAAAATAATAAGTTAAATATTTGGGAAGATGAATTTTTTACAAGAGAAGATTTTAGGGAAGTGATAGAAAATACATTAAATGAAACACAGAAAATCTTATTTAGGCAAAATAAAGTGATAGATTATGCTTATGAGTTTAATAATAGAAGATTTAGGATAAATATCTATATGATTTATAAAGGCTATGGTATGGCTATTAGATTGATAAATGATAATGTAAAGCCTATAGAGAATTTTTATCAGCAAAAAGTTTTGCGAGATATTTTGCATAATGATAATGGTTTAATACTGATTTGTGGTGCTACAGGAACAGGAAAATCAACGACTTTAGCTTCTATGATAGAGTATATAAATCAAAATAAATCTAAGCATATCATAACTTTAGAAGAGCCTATAGAATATGTATTTACTAATAAGAAATCATTAATTCATCAAAGAGAATACCATGTAGATTTTGAAAATTTCAGTGAAGCTATAAAGATGGCAATGCGACAAGATCCAGATGTGATAATGGTGGGAGAAATAAGAGATACAGAAACGATGAAAGCTTGTTTAAATGCGGCCGAAACAGGCCATCTAGTTTTAGGAACATTACATGCTTCTTCGGTGATAGAAGCGATAATACGTATGGAAAGTTTTTTTAATCAAGAACAGATAGAAGCTATTAGTATGCAGATTGCTAGTTCATTAAACAGTATTATCATTCAGAAATTAATCCCGACAATAGATGAAAATTTAGTTTGTTGTATGGATATTTTATTGGCAACTACAGCAGTCAAAAATTTAATCAGTAAAAATCAATTATCACAGTTGATTTCGCAAATGCAATTAAATAGACAAAATGGTATGCAGTTTATACGAGATGATATAGAAAAATTAGTTAAAGCTAAATTAATAGATGAAAAAATAGCAAAGAAGTATATAGGTTAAGATGATGACTAAATTTTTTTTATATAGCAAGAGATTATCAACAAGGCAATTTAATAAAGGGCTCTTTAGTGGCAAATAATAAATTGGAGGTGATTGATTATTTAAGGCGAGAACAATATTTGATAATAGCTATACACAATAATGATATCTATAGTATAAAAGAATATATAAAAAGCATAGGAAAAGATGAAAAAATTACTAATAAACAAGTGATTTTACTTTGCCAGCAATTGTCAATTATTTTGGAGTCAGGAATAGATATTATAGAGGCTTTAAAAATAGTTAAGAATAATTTACGTGATAAAAATATAAAAAATTTTATAGAAAAAACAATTATAGGCTTAAATGAAGGTGAAAATTTATCTGCTATTTGGCAAAAAAATTTTAATTTACCTGCATATTTAATAAGTTCAATAAATATAGCAGAGCATACAGGTTTATTAGCAGAGGCATTGAAAGACACGGGTATTTTTTTAGCCAAAGAATATGAATTAAAACAAAAATTAAGGCAGATATGTATTTATCCAGTTTTTTTATTGTGCGTTCTGGCAATAGTAATTATGTTGATGATTTTTTTAGTCATTCCAGCATTTGCAGATATTTTTCAACGTATGCATATTGATTTACCTTATTTAACAGCAACTATTTTATCTATAGGTTTAAATATAAAAGCTCATTTTATAAAATTATGCACATTTTTATTGATAATTTTTATAGCTATTATTTTGGTGGGGCAAAAAGATAAATTAAGATTAATTTTTTTGCAGTATATATTAAAATTGCCTGTATTTGGTGATTTCTTGCGAAAGTTTTATTTAGTAAATATAGTTAATCAGCTAATTTTTTTATTGGGAAGTGGTATCAGTATAGATGAAGCTTTAAACATTATGTTAAATAGCAATCACAATATATTAGTACAAGATAATTTAAAAACGGTGCAAAATTTAGTAAAGCAAGGTTTTTCATTAGCTGATGCTTTTGCTAAAGTTTCGTTGAGCGTAAATATTTTACAAGAATTCATAGATATTGGCGAAAAAACAGGTATGTTAAAAGATATATTGTCTTATTTAATTAGTTTTTGGGAAAAAGAATTAGATAATACAATAAAGATATGCTTGCAACTATTAGAGCCGATATTGATGATAAGTGTGGGCTTTATTGTGGGAGTATTTATTATAGCTATTATTATGCCTTTATTTGATTTGGTAAATAATATTGGTTTATAAATTTTTAGTTATTATGAGAAAGAATGATAAAAATGATGAATAAATTTGAACAATTAAAACTAAGTGAAGATGGTTTTACTTTGATTGAAATGATGATTGTTGTAGCAATTATTGCTATTTTGACAGCAATAGCCCTACCGAAATTTAATGAATCTTTAGCAATGGCAAATACATCTAGAGTACAAGCTGATTTACAATCTTTAGATACAGCAATAGCAATGTATAAAGTTCAAAATAATAGAGCACCACAAGATATAAGTGATTTAGATGAATATATTGATGTAGAAAATATAAAGGCACCTACTGGAGATGTATATGTAAATGGCGTTTTGACTTCTAATGAAACAGGAGAAAATTATAGTCTAAATTCGGATAAAACAAATGCTACTTTCATGGGAAAAACTAGAATGGAATTTGGTAAAAATACTAGTGAATAATATTCATAATTAGAGATAAATAATAAAGAGATAAGTAATAAAATGGAAGTAAGTTTTATTTATGATTTGATTGTTTGTATGTATTTAGGCAAAATTGCTTGGGTAGATTTCAAGACTTTGAAGATAAAAAATAAGAGTTTATTATATCTAGGGTTAATTTTAGCTATTCGATTAATGATTTTTAACATGGATTTAGAAAAAGTAATCTATGCATTATTAATCAATTTAATTATCTTTGGTGTGATATATTTTTACCCTAAGCAATTAATGGGTGCAGGAGATTTAAAATTAGCTTTAGTTTTAGCTTTATGGTGTAATTATCCTCAATGTATAGTGGCGATATATATAAGTTTTATTTTTGGCGGAGTTGTAGCCATTTATTTTTGCTTAAGGAATATAAATAAAGTGAGTAAAAAAGAAAAGATATCTTTTGCACCGATGCTTATTTTAGGAAATATCATATCTTTTTTTGAAGCTGATAATATTTTAAATTTGTGGCTTAGTTTTATAGGTTAATTGCAAATGTGGTATATAGAATTAATTATAATGACAGGGATTATAGCATTGTTTACACAGAGTGTAATATTTGTCGATTTTGCCAGTGAAGAACAGAAGGTCAATAATGAAGCAATGAATTTAGTCAGTATATTGATGAATGTGCAGGAGCGTTCAAGAAATTACCATTATATGAAAGATAGTGATTTTAGACCAATTTGCTTTATTTATAGAGATAAATATACAGTTAAATTAAATGAAGATGCAGTAGAAGAAGTATATTACTTGCCTGATGATATAAAAATAGATTTTGATGATAATGCTAATTTTTATGTTTTTCGTCAAAATAGTTTATACAACAGTTGGCCAAATAAAACGATAAAAATTTATAGTGGAAATACAGCAAAATATATTGTGATAAATCGTGTGGGTAGAATACGTATAATAAATTCTTATGAGGACTCATCATGAATATGTGGCAAAATTTAAATAAAGATGAAAATGGATTTTTGCATATAGAATTATTGATTTTGATGGCTATATTATCTAGTGTAGCAATGATATATATTTGTATGGGAATATTGAGAAATCAACAGTTAAACAATGGTTATAGAATGACGGCAATATATTTAGCACAAGGATATTTAAATCTCATGGAAGAACAAAAAGCAAATATTATTCCCAATCAAATAGAATGTAATGGTATGAAGTATATGATAAAACAAAATGAATTTTTTCAAGATGATATAGATGAAATCAGTATTGAAATAAGTTGGCGCTATCATGATCAAGAAGAGACGGAATATCAAGAAAGAGAAATTAAAAGAGAAGCTATTAAATGAACAACAAGGCTTTATTGTAGGTAATGCATTGATAATTTTACCGTTAATTTTTAGTTTAATAATCGCTATTTTAATCATAGTGCAAGCCATTAGCAGTAGTATCTTTAATTATATTGACAATTGGATATTGCAAGAACAGACGAAAAATATTTTGGAGAATATGGCAACAGAAATCACTTATGCTGATGAAATCATAGACCAGATAGATTTTGCACATAAAGAAACATTGATTATTGCGACAAAAAGAAGGGCTACAGCTAATTCTGATGATATGGAAAAATATATCGGCTTTCGCAAAGAAGGAGCGATTATTTATCGTTGTGAAATATCCAAATTGAATAATGATATATATACTATTCGAGCAAAACAGCCGTTAAACAGTGAAAATTATTTTGGTAATGATAATATAAGTTACAGTTGTCGTAAAATTGATGATAATTTGTATCAATTAGATGTAACTGGTAAAACTTATAGAACTAATCAAGAATTTAAACTCACTACAGTGGTTTTACAGCGAAATGCAAAAACAATGGATAATATAGAGCCTTAATTGAAGAAAAATGAGGTTTTAATCATGGACAAAGAAGATGGTATGATAAGTATTTCTATGCTGATTGTTTTGAGTTTAATGGCTGTTTTTTCTTTGTATATTTATAGATTAAGTCTTACAGAAAATGATAGTTTAGAAATATTAAAAATGAATATGCAGACTAAAAATTATACAATAAGTGAAAGTTTAAATTTAATTGATATATATAAATACGATAAAGAAAAATGGCAAGATGATTGCATGAAGGCACAAGGTAAAGATGAATTTGATAAAGCTATTATAGTAGATGAAAAGACAGTAACAGATAAACAGATGAAAAAATCTGTAAAGATAAAAGCATATTTAATGCAGATATATAATCAAGATATATATATACTAATTGTAGAAAGTAGTTTAGAAGATATCACAAATCAAAATTGTATTTATTTACAAAAGAAAGATGATGATTGCATTGTACAGCGTTGGGAACGTTAAAAGAGAGTTAAAGAAAATAGGAAGAAAATTATATATAAGAGATTTTGCTAAGTTTATATTTGCTTATATAGAAGAAGATAAACTTTCTTTGCTGACAGTGCAGAAAATAACTGATGATAGATGGCAAATCATTCATTTTTATGCGGGAAAAATTCAGAAAAATAATGAAGATATTAATTTTTATCAAGAGATTTTATATAGATTTTATAAAGAACAAGAACGAGAAAATATAAAATATTTAGTGATAAACTTTGCTGAGCAAAAACAGCAGATTTTACATTATAGTTTTCCTCGTATGCCTTTGTCGGAAATAAAAAAAGCCCTGTATTGGGAATTACAGGAAGATATAAAGTTAGAGGAGTATTATTATACATATACGTTAGAAGATGTAAAAGAAAATTATAATTTAAAAGTAAATTTAATTAATAAGAATTTAGTGGATTTATGGCAACAATTGGCAAAAGAACAAAATCTTAATTTGTATAGTGTATTTTGTCAAAATGATGTAAAAATAGATGTGATAGCAGAAGATGAATATATAAAAAGATATAGAGTAGAAAAACAAAGTGATATTTTTAATTGTGAGTTACAAATAGATAGAGAATTATTGGCTGAAATAGAAGATTTTGATGTGATAAGTAAAATTTTAGTATGTTTTTTACAGCGACAATATCAAGAATTTTTGCCTAAAAGACAACAGTTGAGTTATTTAAATTGGCAAAATATATATTTATTATTGATAACTATTTTATTATCTTGTAGTTGTTGTTTAGGTGGTTATGCAATTACAAAATATTATCAAGCTGAAAAACAGGAACAAAATATAAAAGAAGAAATAGCTTTAGTACAAAATGATATAGATGATATAGAGCAGTTAAAACAACAAGAAGCTTTAATTAAAGATAAACAAAAATTAGTGCAGAATTTAGAAGAAAAATCAGTGAATATATATGCTATTTTAATTAATTTAGGTGCAAATACAGTAGATGATGTAGCTTTAACTGATTTGAAGATAAAAGATGGAGAAATTTTTTTGAAGGGACGAGCGAGAAATTATCAAAATATAGCTGTATATAAAGAGAAATTATCGGAAATAAGATTTTTCCAAACGAGTGAAATTGGAGAGATAAAGATTAATACGGAAGATAATTTATTGGATTTTACGATGAAGATAGTGATGAGGTAAAATGAAATATAAAGATTATAAACATTTAATTATTTGTATAAGTATCATTAGTCTATGGATAATGATACTATTTTTTTTAGAAAATATAGTGAGTTCTAAAATAGATATATTAAATACTGAAAGAAATCAACAACAAGAAGAATTGATAAATTATTATGATTTTATGGCAAAAAATAAAAACGTAGATAGCTATAAAGAAAAGATAGATTTTAATTTAAATTTATTAACAGAAAAAATACCGCAAGAGATAGATGAAGAAAAGTTTTTATTACAATTAAATGATATGGCAAAATATTCATCAGTAAATATCATAGAAATGATGCCTAAAAATAAGAGTACACAAGATAATTTAAAGCAAGAAGAAATAGAACTTGTATTGCAAGGTGATTATTTTGCTATAGTTGATTTTTTACATCAATTGAATTTAAATAGTAGATTGGTAAGTATACAAGATAGCAATATTTTTATACAAAATAATACGATAAATGCGAAATTAACTTTACAAATTTATGCGAATAATTAATAATAGATAAAGATAAATAAAATCTGTTATAATTAAATAGAATATTTTTATATTTAAATTTTATACTTAATATAGATGGGAGTAGTAATCTATATGTTGATACAGCTAGAAGGTCTTATAAAAACTATAGGCATATTAGATGTCTTTGATATTTTAATTGTGGCATTTATTTTATATCGAGTGTATAAAATGTTAGAAAATACACGAGCGATAACCTTGACAAGAGGTTTATTGATATTATTACTTTTAGCGATTATTACTAGTTGGCTTGAATTGCATGTTATAAACTGGTTATTACAAAAGATTGTTACTTTGTTATTTGTAGCATTGCCAATTGTATTTCAACCAGAATTGCGACGTGCTTTAGAGCATATAGGTGAAGGTGGATTTTTCAAACGTTCGATGTTGTTGAACTATGAAGAAGCTTGTTCGTTAGTATCAGAATTGGATAAGGCTGTTACAAAATTATCATCTACAAAAACAGGAGCATTGATTGTACTTGAGCGCAATATGGGTTTAAATGATATTTGTGCAAGTGGAATAAAAATTGATGGGATTGTTAGTGCTGAATTTTTACTAAATGTATTTATCCCAAACACTCCACTACACGATGGAGCAGCCATTATACGCGGTAATCGTTTGATTGCGGCAGGTTGTTTATTGCCACTTACTGATGATAGGTCATTAAGCACAGAGCTTGGTACTCGCCATCGTGCAGCTATAGGTTTATCAGAACAATGTGATGCTGTAGTTGTTATTGTCAGTGAAGAGACAGGAACAATTTCTGTGGCTGAAGCAGGTAGAATATATCGTCATTTAGATTCTGAACAGTTAAAACAATATTTGATGCCAATATTTTCACCAAGAAAGACAACCTTAAAAGAAGCTGTCTTGAAATGGAGGCAAAAAAAATGATAAGTTTTTTTAGAAAAAATCTTCCAGAAAAATGTTTAGCACTTATAGTTGCCATAGGTTGCTGGATTTTTGTAATGAATGACCAAAATCCGCAGATTGAAAATACTTATACAGTGCCAATTGGAATAGTTAATGCACCAGAAGGATATCAAATATCCAAAGATGTTGAAGAAGTAAAATTGAAAGTGCGTGCACCACGTTCGCTATTTTCAAATGTAGAAACATCTAGCTTTAGAGCTTATGTAGATTTAAATGGTGTGGAAAATGGAATTCATGATTTACAGATACAGACAGTTTTACCTCGTGGTTTTGAATTGATTTCAGCAGGTCCAACAAAAGTATCTATAAATGTTGATAAAATTGAGCAAAAAGAAGTACCTGTTCGCTTGAATTTATCTGGTATTCCAGGTGATGGCAAAGTGGTAGCAAGTGTAGAACAGTCTTTACAGAATATAACAATTGAAGGCCCTGTTAGCATTTTAAATAAAGTAACAGCGGCAGTAGGTTATATTGGTGTAAATGGAAATAATGAAAACTTTAGTGTAACAGTGCCACTTATTGCAGTTAATGACAAAGATAAAGAAGTGGAAGGCGTTAAGCTATTACCTAAAACAGTAGATGTTTCCATTATTTTGGCTAAAGGTTTAAACAAAAAAATTATCGATATAAAACCAACATTGATGTCTGATTTGCCAATGGGTTATATCTTAAAATCAGTGAAGGTAGAGCCTGAAAAAATAGAAGTTAGTGGTAATCCTGATATTATTGGCAATATGACTTATTTATCCACAGAAAATATATCTTTGGCAAATGTTACAAAATCGACGAAACAAACAGTTAATTTAATTGTGCCGGAAGATATAAATGTTCCTAATCAGGAAGTAACTGTATGGATAGAAATAGAAACAAAAGAAAATAAAACTGATAATAAAACAAATAAATAAAGTTAAAATAAGATGAAGTAGGTTTGTTAAATGATAAGAATTAAAAATTTTAATGTACCATTTAATGACCAATCTCCGATAAATGATTTAGTTGCAAAACGATTAAAGTTACCACCTCAACATATTGATGAGGTGGTAATTGTTCGTAAGGGGATTGATGCTAGAAGGTATAAGGGAGCTCCTATTTATTTTGTGTATATATTAGATGTGAAAGTTAATATTGCAGAAAATAAAGTTTTAGCTAGATTAAAAAAAGACAAGAATGTAGAAATCGTAACTACTAAAAAAGTGGATAAAATTAATTGTCAAAAAAGTAAAACATTTAGACCGATAATAATTGGTTTTGGCCCTGCGGGAATGTTTTCGGCGTTAGTTTTAGCTAAAAATGGATATAGACCACTTATTTTTGAACGTGGAAGTGATGTGGATACTAGACATCAAGATATTGAAAAATTTTGGCAAGGTGGACAATTAAAAGAAAATTCCAATGTACAGTTTGGCGAAGGTGGAGCAGGAACTTTTTCTGATGGCAAATTAACAACTCGTATCAATGATAGTAAAATTACAGATGTGTTAGAAGCTTTTGTAGAAGCTGGAGCACCACCAGAAATAAAATATTTGCATAAACCACATATCGGTACAGATATTTTGCGCATTGTTGTAAAAAATATTCGTGAGAAGATAAAAGCTTTAGGCGGAGAAATTTTCTTTAATTCACAAGTTACAGATTTTATAATAAAAGATGATAAAATCTGTGGAGTTGAAATCAACCATAAAGAAAAATTCACAGCAAGTGATGTATTTTTAGGTATTGGTCATAGTGCAAGAGATACGTATGAATTGTTATATTCTAAGGGAATATCCATGGAAGCGAAACCTTTTGCAATCGGTGTGCGTATAGAACATCCGCAAGATTTAATTGATAAAGCTCAATATGGTGAAGATTATAAAAGTGAATTATTGCCAGTAGCAGATTATTCATTGACTTATAATAATCGCCAAAAAGGTAGAAGTGTATATTCTTTTTGTATGTGCCCAGGTGGTCAAGTAGTAGCTGCTGCTTCAGAACTAGGTAGAGTCGTTGTAAATGGTATGAGTAATTATAAACGTAATTCTGGTATTGCAAATAGTGCATTGCTCGTCAATGTAACGCCAGATGATTTTGGTCATAATGTCTTAGATGGCATTGCTTTTCAACGTCATTATGAAGAAATGGCATATATTTGTGGTGGTAGAAATTATCATGCACCAGTGCAAACGGTTGGCGATTTCTTAAAAGATAAAGTAAGTGATGATAATTTTTTAGTAGAACCAACGTATAAACCGGGAGTAAAGATTTGCAATTTACGCGAATGTTTACCAGATTTTACAACACAGATGTTGGCTGAAGCATTACCTAATTTTGATAAGAAAATTCCAGGTTTTGCAGGTGAACATGTGGTGATGACTGGGGTAGAAATGCGTTCTTCTGCACCATGTAGAATTATTCGCAACAGACAAACATATATGTCTGAAAATATAAAAGGGTTATATCCTATAGGCGAAGGTGCTGGATACGCTGGCGGTATAATGAGTGCTGCTGTTGATGGCGTAAATGCAGCTTATGCTTATATAGAAAATATTATAGAATAATTGAGAGGGGTTTATTTTATGGCTAGAATGTTTGGAACTGACGGTGTTAGAGGTAAGGCAAATGTTGAATTAACACCAGAATTAGCTTATAACTTAGGACGTGCTGCTGCCATTTATTTTACAAAGAAAGATGGCGAAGCTTGCACAATCTATATTGGTAGAGATACTCGCTTATCTGGTCCAATGTATGAAGCAGCTTTATCTGCAGGGATTTGTTCTGCTGGTGGTAATGTAGTATTAACAGGTGTAATGCCAACTCCAGCTGTAGCTTATTTAGCTCGCAAACATAAAGCTGATGCAGGTATTGTAATTTCTGCTTCTCACAATCCATTCCATGATAATGGTATTAAATTCTTTGGTGGCGATGGTTATAAATTACCAGATGCCGTAGAAGATGAAATCGAAGCATTAGTACATGAAATTGAAAATAATGATAATTTATATCGTCCAACAGATGACAAAATTGGTAATGTAGTTTATCGTCATGATTTATTAGATGAATATGTATCTTTTGTAACTAAAACTACTGATATCGAATTAGAAGGTATGAAAATTGTTTTAGACTGCGCAAATGGTGCAGCTTATGAAGCTATGCCAAAAATTTTACGTCGTTTAGGTGCAGATGTAATCGTAATTCACGATAAACCAAACGGTATCAATATCAACGATAATTGCGGTTCAACACATTTAGAATCTTTGATGGAAGCTGTAAAAGAACATAAAGCAGATATTGGTATTGCTCATGATGGTGATGCTGATAGATGTTTATGTATTGATGAAAATGGTGAATTCATCGATGGCGACCATATGATTGCAGCTTGTGCTATTTATATGATGGGCAAAGGCAAATTAAAAGATAATACTGTAGTTACTACAGTTATGGCAAATATCGGTTTCCATAAAGCTATTAAAGAAAATGGCGGACGTACAGAAATCACAGCTGTAGGCGATAGATATGTATTAGAAAATATGCTTGCTAATGGTTATAACTTAGGCGGAGAACAATCTGGTCATATTATCTTTACAGATTTTTCTACTACTGGTGATGGCCCTGTTACAGCACTTCAAGTATTATCTTATTTAAAACGTACAAGACATAAAGCTTCTGCAATTACAAAAATCATGACAAGTTATCCACAGCTTTTAGTAAATGTAAAAGTAGCTACTAAAGATGGTTGGGAAGATAATGAAGCTATAAAAGCTTCTATCGAAGAAGGTAAACAACAATTAGGTGAAAATGGTCGTATTTTAGTACGTCCATCTGGTACAGAACCTTTAATTCGTGTAATGGCTGAAGGCCCTGACCAAAAAGAATTAGAAGAAATCTGCTATAAAATTGCTGATGTAGTAAAAGCTCAGCAAGGATAAATAGAAAAATATATTTATTTTATTTCTATTGACAAAATCATAAGTTATAATTAAAATATGAGCATGCACAAAGATGAAATAATTTTGTGCATGCTTTTTTGATATAGTTCTGTATATAAAGATAATAAAAGGGTTTATATAAACTTTAGCGCTGGCTCTGTTTTATATTTATGAAATAGAGTACGAGGAAGAAGTCGTCGAAAATATCAGCGGATGCTTCTCGGCTTAATCTAGTCGATAGTAGCTGGCAAAACTTTTAAGTGATTAAAAGGACAATACAGCAAAAGATTTATACAGAAAATATATCTTCAAAAATTTAATAATTTAATTTTAGGAGGCATATTTTTATGTGCGGTATTGTAGGTTATGTTGGTGAAAAACAGGCAGCTAATTTTTTAATTGATGGATTAACAAAATTAGAATATAGAGGATATGACTCTGCTGGTATTGCTGTTTTTGATGGTGAAAAAATTAATGTGGCAAAATCTGTTGGTCGTTTAGCTGCATTAAAAGAAAAAATCAAAAATAATACTCCTGAAGGTGTAATGGGTATTGGTCATACTAGATGGGCAACTCATGGACGTCCATCTGATGTGAATTCTCATCCACATACAGATTGTTCTGGCAAATTCGCTATTGTACACAATGGTATTATCGAAAACTTTATGTCTTTAAAAGAAGAATTAATAGCTAAAGGACATAAATTTGTTTCTGAAACAGATACTGAAGTTGTAGCTCATTTAATCGAAGATGTTTATGAAGGTGATTTTGTAGAGGCTGTAAATAAAGTATTGAATAGAATTGAAGGTTCTTATTCTCTTGCTTTCATGTGCCAAGATTATCCAGATACACTTATTTGTACTAAAAAAGATAATCCACTAGTAATCGGTTTAGGTGAAGGTGAAAACTTTATAGCTTCTGATATTCCTGCTATCATTGCTTATACTCGTCGTACTTATATTATGAATGATGGCGAAATTGCAGTAGTTAAAAAAGATAGCATTTGGGTAACAGATAGAAAAGGTAATCCTATCACTAAAAAAGTATTTGAAGTAAATTGGAATGCTGAAGCTGCTGAAAAAGGCGGATATGAACATTTCATGTTGAAAGAAATTCATGAACAGCCAAAAGCAGTAAGAGATACAATTTCTCCACGTATCAATAAAGAAAATACACAAGTTGTTTTAGATGAATTAAAATGGACTAAAGAATATGTAGAAAACTTTAATAAAATCTATATTGTAGCTTGTGGTACAGCTTATCATGCTGGTCTTGTAGGTAAATATTACATTGAAAAATTAGCTCGTATACCAGTAGAAATCGATATTGCTTCTGAATTTAGATATCGTGATCCAATTATTGATGAACACACACTTACAATTGTTATCAGTCAGTCTGGTGAAACAAGTGATACACTTGCAGCACTTAAAGAATCTAAACGTCTTGGTGCAAAAACTTTAGCTATTACAAACGTAGTAGGTTCTTCTATCGCTCGTGAAGCTGATCAGGTAATGTACACATGGGCTGGCCCAGAAATCGCTGTAGCTTCTACGAAAGCATATACAACTCAGCTTGTAACAATGTTCTTATTTGCTATGTATGTTTCTGGCTTAAAAGGTACTATTACAACTGAAAGAACTCATGAACTTTTAACACAGCTTCGTTTACTTCCAGATGAAATAAATCGTACTTTAGAAGATGTAGAACCAATCAAAACTTTTGCTAAAAATTATGCATTTAACAATGATGTATTCTACATTGGTCGTTCTTTAGACTATAATGTAGCACTTGAAGGTTCTTTAAAATTAAAAGAAATTTCCTATATTCATGCTGAAGCATATGCAGCTGGTGAATTAAAACATGGAACACTTGCATTGATTGAATCTGGTGTGCCTGTTATTGCTCTTGCAACTCAAAAAAGTGTATATGAAAAAACTTTAAGCAATATTAAAGAAGTAAAAGCTCGTGATGCAGTTATGATTGGTATTGCGGCTGAAGATGATAATGAACTTGAAAAATATGTAGACCATGTAATCAAAGTTCCAGCTACAGATGAATTATTAATTCCACTTTTAACTGTAGTACCTTTACAATTACTTGCTTATTATGCAGCAATTACTCGTGGTTGTGATGTAGATAAACCTCGTAATCTTGCTAAATCTGTAACAGTAGAATAAAAAAGTGTAAAACGGCTGTAGAAACTGCAGCCGTTTTTATTAATTTTGTTTAATAGTAGTTGACAAATAAGAAAAATAATACTATTATCTAGAAAATACTTTTATTACATTTTATTTTGCGTTATACTAGTACTATAAAAAATAAGGAAAGAGGTATTGTCGTGGCATATTATTTTAAAGAAGCATCTCATACTTTTGGGGAATATTTATTAGTTCCAGGTTATTCTTCTGAAAAATGCATTCCTGCAAATGTTTCTCTTGAAACTCCACTTGTAAAATTCAGAAAAGGTGAAGAACCAAAAATAAAGCTTAATGTTCCAATGACTTCCGCTATCATGCAGGCTGTATCTAATGATACAATGGCTATTGCACTTGCAAAAGAAGGCGGTATTTCCTTTATTTACGGTTCTCAAAGCATTGAAGACCAAGCCGCAATGGTTAGTCGTGTAAAAAATTATAAATCTGGTTTTGTAAGTAGTGATTCTAATATTATGCCTTCTACTACTTTAGGCGAAGTATTAGCATTAAAAGCTAAAACTGGACATTCTACAATGGCTGTTACTGAAGATGGTACACCAACAGGAAAATTAGTAGGTATTGTTACTAGCCGTGATTATCGTGTTAGTCGTATGAGCATGGATACAAAAGTTGAAACTTTCATGACTCCATTTAACAAATTAATCTATGCTGATGCAGATACTACTACATTGTCTATGGCAAATGACCTCATTTGGCAACATAAATTAAATATGTTACCTCTTGTTGATAAAAATCAACGTTTACGCTACATGGTGTTTAGAAAAGACTATACAGATAACAAAGAACATGCATTAGAACTTACAGATAACAATAAACGTTATTTAGTAGGTGCTGGTATTAACACTCGTGATTATGCAGAACGCGTTCCTGCACTTTTAAAAGCTGGTGCTGATGTACTTTGTATCGACTCTTCTGAAGGTTTTTCTGAATGGCAAAGAATGACATTAAAATATATTCATGAAAACTTCGGCGAAGATGTAAAAGTTGGTGCTGGTAACGTAGTAGATAAAGATGGCTTCCGTTTCTTAGCTGAAGCAGGTGCTGACTTCGTAAAAGTTGGTATCGGTGGTGGTTCTATCTGTATCACTCGTGAAACAAAAGGTATTGGTCGTGGACAGGCTACAGCTTTAATTGATGTAGTTGAAGCTCGTGATGAATATTATAAAGAAACAGGTATTTATATTCCTGTATGTTCTGATGGTGGTATTGTACATGACTATCATATGACTCTTGCATTAGCTATGGGTGCAGATTTCCTCATGCTTGGACGTTATTTCTCCCGCTTTGATGAAAGCCCAACAAATAAAGTTCGTATCAATGGTACTTACTTAAAAGAATATTGGGGCGAAGGTTCTAATCGTGCTCGTAACTGGCAACGTTATGACCTCGGTGGAGATAAAAAATTATCCTTCGAAGAAGGCGTTGATTCCTACGTTCCATATGCAGGACCATTACATGATAACGTTATGTTAACTCTTAGCAAAATGCGTTCTACAATGTGCAACTGTGGTGCATTAAACATCAAAGAATTCCAAGATAAAGCAAAACTTACTTTAGTTTCCGCAACAAGTATTGTTGAAGGCGGTTCACATGATGTTATTCTTAAAGATAAATTTAGAGGTAATGATTGATTTTAATTAAATTTAAATGATATTATTGCAGTAAATAAAAAAGATTGCATTAGAAAATTTTCTAGTGCAATCTTTTTGTTTTATATATTTGTTTTAACTGCAAATATTGATTAATTCTTTTGTGTATTCTTCTTGGGGATTTTTTAGAATTTCTGAGGTTAAGCCTCGTTCAATGATTTTTCCTTGATACATAATCAATATTTTATTACATAATTTTTGGACTAAAGCTAAATCATGAGAGATAAAAATAATGCTTAAATCTAATTCTTGGCGAAGTTTTAATAGTAAATTCAAAATTTCCATTTGCGTTATCGTATCTAATGCAGATGTTATTTCATCACAGATTAAAACTTGGGGTTTAATAGAAATTGCTCTAGCTATAGCACAACGCTGACATTGACCACCACTTATTTGATGAGGATATTTATTTTTTATCTCCAAGGGTAAAGCTACCTTAGTTAATAAATCATCTAAAATTTGTTTTGCTTGAGCTTTGTTTGTACCAATATTAATTAGTGGCTCAATAATACTATCGCCTAGACGTTGACGCGGATTAAATGATTCTTGAGGTAATTGAAAGACCATTTGTACTTGGCGATAAAATTGTTTTAATTCTTGTCTAGAATATTGATGGATATTTTTATCTTTAAATAATACTTCTCCTATAGTTGGCGTTTCAAGTCTTATTAAAATATTGGCTAATGTAGATTTGCCACAGCCACTTTCGCCGACAATGGCAAGGCTATCGCCTTTTTGTAGGGTGAAATTTATATCATCTAAAGCTTTAAAATCATGGTCATTTTTTAGATAGTTTTTAGTCAAATTAATGACTTTTAAAATTTCTTGCATAAAAGCACCTCTTTAGGTGTTTATTTTTTTAGTGTGATAACGGCTTGTAATAATTTTTTAGTGTAATCTTCTTGGGGATTGGCTAAAAGAATTTCTGTGGGATTTTGTTCAATTATTTTGCCTTGGTGCATGATGATGATTTTATCTGCTATTTTGGCTAAAACTTTTAAATTGTGAGATACGAATAAAATGCTCGTATTTAATTTTTGTTTCATCAATAATAATTCTTGTAAAACTTTAGCTTGGGACATGACATCTAAAGCAGAAGTAGGCTCATCAGCAATTAATAATTGAGGTTTTAACATCATTGTCAGAGCGATATTAATGCGTTGGTTCATGCCACCAGATAACATAAAGGGATAGGCATTTAAAATATTTTTGCCGTCATTTAAACCTATTTTGGTAAAAATATCTAATGCTTGAGCGATGATTTCATCAGCTGTGATTTTTTGATGCGCTGATATGGTTTCAATGAATTGACTTTTTATAGTGCGGACAGGGCAAAAAAATGTTTGCGGGTTTTGCGAAATAAAGGCTATTTCTTTACCATAGATATGAGTTAATTGTTTTGTTTTTAAGTCATATAAATTTTTATCTTGCCAATGGATTTCACCTTGAATATTAAAATCTTTTGGCAATAGATGTAAAATGCTGTTTAATAAAGTACTTTTTCCAGAACCAGAACCGCCAGCAATACCAATTATTTCAGCAGTATTTAATTTTAGATTGATGTTATTTAAGATATTTTGTTTATTATGGGAAATAGTTAAATCTCGAATAGTTAATAAGGACATGATTGACCTACCTATTTATTATTTAAAATCTAAATCGGCAGTGATTTCATAATAATCACTAGGATGAGCTACAAAATTTATGACCTTGGACTTAGAGACAAAAGACATTTTTAAATGAGAAGCGAAGATAAAGCCATAATCATCTAATAAAATCTGTTGCATCTGCACTGCTAAGTCAGCTCGTTTTTGACTATCGAATTCATTATGCAGTTTTTGAGCTAAGATTTCTAATTTATCGTTATAATATTTACCACGATTTTTGGCTGAATTTTGGAGACAATGTGTAGTGAAGAAATATTCTGGATCGCCAGTCGGTGCAGTTACAAAGGCACTGGCATAAATATCCCAGTTTCCACTAGCTAAAAATTCTTGTTGATTGATAGTATTGTTGATTTTTAAGTCGATGCCGATGGTTTTTAGATTGGCTTGAGCGATTTCTGCAAGTAAGGGCAATTCTTGGCGACCAGGATAAGTCAGCCAGCGAAGTATGAGTTTTTGTCCATTTTTATCAACATAGCCATCACCGTCATTATCTATCCAGCCAGCTTGGGCTAATAGTTCTTTAGCTTCTGTTGGATTGTAATTTATAGTTTGTAATTTATCGCCACCAAAGGTGAAATTATCTGGGAAAGCACCAATGGCTATAGAACCATTATCTTGGAGTAGGTTATGCGTAAAACCTTGTTTATCTAAACTCATAGCTATAGCTTTGCGAATATTATAATCTTGAAGTATAGGATTGTTATAGTTTATTTGGGCAAAAAAACAGCGAGAAGTAGCTATTGAACTCACATGATAATCGGGATTATTTTGGAATAAATCTAAATTAGCATAAGGAAGCCCCTGGACAGCATCAAATTCTCCAGTTTGTAATGCCATAGTGAGCGTATCGCCATCTATTACTTCAGTTATAATTACTTTATCCATGGCTACATTGCCGTTCCAGTAATTAGGATTTTTTACAAGTTCAATTTGTTTATCTGATATTTTAGTAGCGACAAAGGGGCCAGTGCCAGCTACATTATTATCAGCAGTAATACCATATTGCATATCGATAATGGCACCATAAGGATCGCTAAGATAATTTAAAAGGGCAGGGACTTTTTCTTGTGATTTAATGATGACATCTTGACCATCAGCTGTGATTGAGGCAATTTTTAAATCAAAAGGAGCTCTGTCATGATTTTTGATTAAATCTTCTAGACATTCTTTGACAGCTTGACCATCTAAGGCTCTACCACTAGAAAATTTAATATTATCTTTTAAAGTGATTTTTACAGTATAATCATCTAATTGTTCATAGCTTTTAGCAAGCCATGGTTCAAGTTGCATTTTATCATTAAATTTAAATAAGGTCTCGCCAACACCATAGCGGACTGCTGACCAGCCGGAATAATCATGGTGCGGATTTAGACCAGTATTGCCCATTTCAATACCATAGGCAGTAGTGCCGAAATGAAATACTTTTTCTGTGGAAGAAGTAGTGTTATCGGAAGTACAACCTGTTAAATAAAAATTTATTAAAAATAAACATAATGCTAGGACTTTAGAAAAAGACATGAAAACCTCCTATTTTATTTTAGGATAATTGTTTAGGGTCTAGTTTATCATTAAGTACATCAGCGAATAGATTAAATAGTAATACTGTGAGAAAAATAGCAGCAGCAGGAGCTAAAATCATCCATGGAGCAATTTGTAAAAAAATACGACCACTGCTCATCATAGCACCCCATTCTGCTGATGGAGGCATAGCACCTAAGCCTAAAAAAGATAGACCAGCAATTTCCATAATCATAGTGCCGATATTTAAAGTGGCCGTAGTGAGTAAAATGGGGAATATATTGGGTAAAATATGTTTGTAGATAATTTTGAAATCACTAGAACCATTGATAATGCTTGCTTTGATAAATAGAGAATTTTTTAAAACTAAAGTTTGACTGCGAGCAAGTAGGGCAAATTTGGGCCAGGAAATCAATGAAAGTGCCAGTATGGCATTGAAAATACTACCACCTAAAATACCAACTAAAGCGATAGCAAAGATAATTCCCGGAAAAGCAAGAAAAATATCTGTAATTCGCATTAAAAGATTGTCTAAGTTTTTGTCAAAATAACCACAGATAACACCGATTAAAGAACCGAAAACACTTGATATAATGACGAGAAATAATGAAGAAAAAATAGTTGTTTGAGCACCGATTAAGATGCGAGAAAAGATATCGCGACCATATTTATCTGTACCGAGTAAGTGTATGGTATTAGGTGCTTGTAGTGTATTAGCTAAATTTTGTTCATAAGGATCAAACGGTACAATATATGGTGCTAGGATAGTGATGAATAGTAAAATGCAAATAGCACAAGTTAATAAATAAAATTTAAAATTAGTATTCATATTAAGCTTTCCATTGTTGTTTTATTCTAGGATCTAAATAATGATATAAGATATCTGCAATCAGATTGATAAACATATAGATAAGAGAGAGATAAAATACATATGCTAAAACGATAGGATAATCGCGAAGGTTGATAGCATCAATAGCCAATTTGCCGACACCGTCCCAGCGGAAAATAGTTTCAATGATGGCACTGCCACCCAAAAGTGAACCAATAGATAGACAGATAAGCGTTAAAAGTGGAAGTGTAATCATTTTTAAAATGCTGTGAATTAAAATTGTAGATAATTTCAAACCACGAGCTTTAGCACAGCGTACATAATCTTGATGAAGTTGCTCAATGACTACAATACGGATTTGGCGGATATACTTTGCACTCATAGGCAGGGCAAGTGCTATGGAAGGCAAAATAAGACCGATAAAATTATTATCAATTAAAACAGGAATTAATTTTAATTGTACGGAGAAAATATAAATTAAAATTAAAGCCACCACAAATCCAGGTAAGGAATTGCCGATAAAACTAAATAGGCGAATTATATAATCAATTATTTTATTTTGTTTAATCGCTGATAAAATACCAAGTGGTAAAGATATCAATAAAGTCAATAAAATAGAGCTAAGTGTCAGATATAAAGTCTGTGGTAATTTATCAAAAAACAGAGAAGAAACATCTTTTCCAGAAAGGTAAGAAGTTCCCATATTGCCAGATAATATGGATAATAGCCAATTTAGATATTGAATAAATATCGGCTGGTCTAAGCCTAAATCTTGACGAATTTGTGTTTTAGTGGCTTCTGAATAAACGACTCCACGATTTAGTTCCATGATATCGACAATATCATTAGTTGAATGCAATAAAATAAAAGTGAATAAAGTAATACCTAATAAAATGGGTATTAAATAAAGTAAACGATGTAGTATATATTTTTTCATGATTTTCCTATATAAAATATAAATAGAGTAATAGCAAATAATTAATTTATTTTTGTGCGTAGATTAAAAATACAGGAGCAGGATTGTAGAATTTATCTTGATGTTTGTAAATACGTTGACCGATATTTGTATCAGCAAATACATCTTTGAATTGAAGTTGTTTTAAAATGCGTAAATCCCAATCAGGACGTATTTTTGAAGATATTTCTAAACTATTTTTGATTAAATCACATTCTTGCATGAGTGTTGGTTTCACTTGGCGGTGAGCATGATTTAAAGGTAGATTTTCTATTTTAGTTTGATAAAATTGCTCATTGCCATAATCAGCATCAAAATTTAATAAAATTCCCTGTGGTTTTAATACGCGATACCATTCACTATACGCTTTTTGTGGATTGGGCAAAGTCCATGTGAGATTTCTAGAGATAACGACATCAAAAGTATTATCTGCAAAATAAAGATTTTCAGCGTCCATCACTTGAAAATTGATTTTATAATCATGCTGTTGAAGTTTAGTTAAAGATTGTTTAGCTTGCTCAATCATGGAAGCTGTTAAATCAATGCCTTCTACTTCGTGATGATATTGGGCAAGTAGATTGGCAAAAAAGCCAGTACCTGTGCCGACATCAAGGATTTTGCAAGGTTTTTGTGGTAAATATTTAGTGATTTCAGTGAGCCATAATTCAGACATATAACTATGCAATTCTTCTTGTCGCAATTGAGCAAAATTTTCACTGCGTTTTGTCCAATAATTAATAATTCTATCTTTGATTTTTGTTTCCATAAAAATTCCCCATTTAATGTTGATTTAGATTATTTGATTGCTTTGATTAAAAACATTGGTGTAGAAGCATAATTTAATTTTTCTTCATCGCTCCATACTTGTTGCCAGATGTCTGGAATAATATTTATCGTAGTAAAACCGATTTTAGTTAAAATTTCTCTATCCCAATCAGGTCGATTTATACTGCTTAAAGGAACTTGTCTGGCGATATTTTCCATGGCATCAATATCGGTGCAAGTATAGTGGTCATCTATGTGAGCTTTGGCAACTATTTTTCTATCTTCTTCATAAGCTTGCCTTTTTTGCTCATCAAATAAATGGTTGTACCAATTAGCATCAAAATTTAATAAAACGCCATCTTTTTTTAAGACGCGATGCCATTCACTATAAGCTTGTTGTGGATTTTCTAAATTCCATGTCAGATTGCGTGTAACGATGACATCAAATTTTTCATCAGGAAAATTTAAATTTTGAGCGTCCATCTGTTGAAAGTCGATTTGTTCGCTGAGTTTACCTGCATTTTGTTTAGCTTCTAAAAGCATTTGTTCAGTGTAATCAATAGCTGTGATATCAAAACCTAATTGAGCTAAAATAATGGCAAAAAAACCTGGCCCAGTGCCAATATCTAAGATTTTTATATTTTTATTAGCTTTAAAAGGAATGTATTGTAATAAAGTTTGTTGCCATTTATGTTTTTGTTCACTATGTAATTCGCCTTGATTGACTTGAGAATATCCTTCGGCACGATTTGTCCAATAAGTTTGTATTTCTTGTAATAATTTTGTCATAATTATCCTCACCATTGTATGATTATGTAAATTAGTATAAAACGATAAATATTCAGCCACAAGCTCTACTAGGGGATATAAATAAGCGAAAAATAAAAAAAGCTATAAAGAAGATTATTCCTTGAAAATACAGGGCTAGGAAAGATTTTCTTTATAGCTTAGATTTATTTTTTTAGATGTAATATGGGGAAGGGGCGGTTATCACTATCTACAGGTGAACGTTTAAAAATAGTAAAACCTTGTCGCAAATAAAATTTTAGAGCTTTAGGATTTTGCTCATTTACATCAACATATTTAATTTGATAATCTTGTATGGCAGTGGAAATCATTTTATAGCCGATACCTTGTTGAAAATAATCAGGACTTAAAAATAACATCTCTAATTTATCATCAGCAATTCCAGCAAAACCGATAGGCTCATCATCATCTGTAAATGATACGAGTAAAATCGGAATTTGTTTTAATCCTATGACTACTTGAGGCAAAATATCTTTTATATCTTGAGGAGAAAGAAATAAATGTGTAGCTTCAACTGATTTTTGCCAAATAATTGTCAATTTATCTATGAGTGTTTCATTTCGCAAAGAATAATCTATTTCTTTTAGATACATAATGAAACTCCTTTCACTAAGGTGATAAATATATTTTAATTTATTATAGATTATATTTGAAGGCTTTAATAAGAATTGATATAATAGAGCATAATATTTTATTTGTAGTTTTAAAGAAAAGGACGAAGAAAATGAGAGAATTTACAAAAATAAAAATTACACCAAAAGGAGAACGTTCTGTAAAACATGGTCATCCATGGGTTTTTGGCGATGAAGTAATCGACATCGATGGCACTTATGAAAATGGCGATTTAGTTGATGTACTTACAAACAAAGGCAAATACCTAGGTACAGGTTTTATCAATGATAATTCTAAAATTCGCATAAGAATTATTTCCACAAATGCTAATGATAAATTTGATGAAGCATTTTGGGAACGTCGCGTGCGTTATGCTATAGATTATCGCCGTCAAGTAATGGGTGAAGACTTCAACTGCTGTCGTTTGATTTTTGGTGAAGCAGATAGTTTCCCTGGGCTTACAATTGACCGTTTTGAAGATGTATTAGTAGCACAAGTTTTATCTTTAGGTATCGAAGTTCGCAAAGATGTTATTTTTAGCAAAGTAATTGAAATTATGCGTGAATATGGCGAAGAAATAAATTGCTTTTATGAACGCAATGATGTTAAAATCCGCAAACTTGAAGGTATGGAAGAATACAAAGGATTTTATAAACATCCATTATTAGACGAAAGTAAGGAACATACAACTTTAGTTATTACTGAAAATAATATTAAATATAATGTTGATGTAGAAAACGGACAAAAAACAGGCTTTTTCTTAGACCAAAAATACAATCGTAGAGCTGTAGCTCATTTGGCAAAAGGCAGAAAAGTATTAGATTGCTTCACTCATACAGGAGCATTTGCTTTAAATGCTGCTAGTGGCGGTGCATTATCTGTAACAGCTGTAGATATTTCTCAAGAAGCAGTAGATATGACTACTAAAAATATTGAAATGAATGGGCTTGATAATGCTAAAGCGATTAAAGCTGATGTATTTAATTTATTAACAAAACTTATCGAAGAAAAAAATAAAGATTATGATTTTATCATCTTAGATCCACCAGCATTTACAAAATCTCATGCGACTGTAACAAATGCTTATCGTGGATATAAAGATATCAATTTACGTGCAATGAAATTGTTGCCACGTGGCGGATATTTAGCAACTTGTTCTTGCTCTCATTTCATGAAAGAAGATTTATTCTTAAAAATGTTGAATGAAGCAGCAAGTGATGCCAAAGTAACACTTCGTCAGATTGAAGCACGTCAGCAATCTCCTGACCACCCAATTGTATTTGGTATCCCAGAAACTTATTATCTTAAATTCTATTTATTCCAGATTGTATAATTAAAGTAAAAGAGACAAATATTAAAAAATATTTGTCTCTTTTTGTTATAAATCAATAATGCGAATTTCATTGCCATGAGGTAGTAATAGGTTATATAAGTCTTCAAATTTTAAAAATACAGTGGCTGTATTTTCCATAGGGTGCATACCTATTGTTTGATTTTGTAATTCACTGTCAAATATCATTAAGATATTTTTATCATTGTTATTTAATATGGCAAGTGGTGTAACGCTACCAGGTTTTACTTCTAGCATTTGTTCCATAGCTTCTTGCTTAGCAAAACTAAGACGTTTACTAGGAATTTTTTCACTTAATTCTTTGAGGTTGATATTTTTATGCACAAATAAAGAAACAAGATAGAAATTTTTCTTTTTGGCATCACATAAAAATAGATTGCGAATGACTTTTTCACGATTAGGAAGATTAGATTTATCGCCTTCTTCTACAGAAAATATAGGTTCATGTTCATATTTAGTGAAAGGTATTTGTTTATCAGTAAGATATTGTAAGATTTCAGCCTTATTCAAAATAAAATCTCCTTTAATTGAATTTAGATATAAAAAAGCTGTAATAATTGAGTATTTTCTCAAATTATTACAGTTTTTTTGTCATATCGTGCCAAACTTAAAAGTTTTAGTAGGATATATAGTTTAGAACATAGAAAACATCAAATGTTACAGTTAATACTTTAGAATACCAAATAAAATAGATATTCAAATACATTATAGAATGTTTTTGTTAATATAGATTATATTATTAAATATTAAAATTTAAATTATTTATTATTATAAATGAATTAATCTATCTTGACAATTCTAAATTAAAGTTATATTATTTAATATATAAAATATTAATAACCAAATAAAATAGATTGAGGACGAAAATGACATGTTAATTTATATGTATTCTAAGATTGTAGAATTAGTTATTAATATTAGTATTTGTATTAATATTAATTTTTAATTTTTGCAATTTAGTATGGGAAATAATATTTAAAATATTTCCCATACTGGAATTAATATGTTATTAAAAAATATATTTTATGAAAGGAGTATTTTGATGAGAGTATATCAAATACGAATGCAGATCTTTTTGTTAGAAGATATTTCTATTAATAAAATTCAAGAAAAGATAACCGCTTTTATTGATTCGGGTTTTAAAACTGATGAGAAGTGGTTAAATTTTCATGAACAGAATAGTTACAAAAATTATTGCTATGATCAGTTATATCCAATAGAAAAAGATCGGGTTTATAAAAAAGGAAAGATATATACTTTGACTATACGTACTGTAGATTTAGAATTAGCAAAGTATTTTAAATTAGTGTGTGTGGACAATCACACAAAAGAAATTAAAGGATTGGTAGCAGAAATCAGAGTGTTGCCAAAAAAAATGTTAGAAAGAGTATATACGCTTACGCCTATGATCATAAAAACAGAAAAAGGTTATTGGAAAGAAGCTATAAGTTTTGCAGAATTTGAGCAAAGATTAAAAGTTAATTTAATTAAAAAATGGAATGCTTATTATCAAGAAAAAATTGATGAAGACTTTGACTTATACACTGTGATAGAACTTAAAAATAAAAAGCCAATTGCTATGGAATATAAAAGTATAAAATTATTGGGCGATAAAGTTCAAATACAAGTGGCAGATAATAAGCGTGCTCAAGATTTATGGTATTTTGCTTTGGGTGTTGGTCTAGGTGAGATGAATGCTCGTGGCTGTGGATTTTTAAATTATCGTTGGTTATAACTTTATTTAAAAGAAAGGAGGAATTTTATGTTTGAAGAATGTTTAGAAGTATTTAAAAGAGAATTAGACTATGATAATAATCTTATCTTGGACGAATATATACCAGCAGATGGTTCTTATATAATTGTAGATGCTGAAGGTAAGATAAAAAATTATCAAGATATAAAACTTGATAAAAAAAAGAGAGGAACAAGTGAGGCTGTAGAAAAAGGTAGTTATTTTAAAGAGATATGTTTTTATGATTATCATAGTAAATTGATTTCTATGAACAAACCTATGGATAGCAAAAAAGTAATTCATTCTAATAACTATTTATCATTTGCAGTGAAAAAAGAAAGTATTACGTCTAAATTAACAGAAACTATTATTGATAATTATTATGATACTTTAAAAAATCCTTTAGAAGCAAAATATAAGAAATCTAAAGAAGCAAGTAAGATTTATCAAAAATTTGAAGAAGAATATGCTCCTGTAAATATAGAAATATTGGAAAAATGTAGAAGTTGGATAAAACAGCATATTTTTTCTATTGATAAATTGATAAATATCGATTTAAAAAAGAAAGATTATCTTAAAATTTTCTTTGAAGTTTTTGAAGCAGATGAAGAAGATAATAAGAAGAATAAAGAATTATTTATTCAAGAAGATAATAGATATATTTTCCCTAACATCTATAATAGTAATGATTATAATGTAGAAGTTGAGGGGAAAATACAAGGTATTCCAGATAATAATATGGGAATGAATGCTAAAAAACCATTTTTAGCTATAAAGACAAGAAAAACTCCTGCTGCTTATTTAGTAGATATAAATAAAGCTATTTTGCAAAAACAATTTTTTGAGTATTTAATGAATTTTGCTGCTAATGGTAAAAATAATATTTATATAGATACGAAAAACTATAGAATTAAAGCATATAGTGATCAAGACGAACGCGATGATTTTGATGGAATGGCTTCAGGATATTATTTACGTATTCAAAAGGGCAAAGAATTAGAAATTCAGATTCAAGATAATATAGTGGATTATCAAAATAGATTAAAAACAAATTTTGAATATGTGAAGTTTATAAGTATTGATATTAAAGAAGATAAATTACCTGAATTTGCTAAGAAGTATGGCGTTTATGATAAACGAACAAGTATTGGTACATTAATTAATGAAATATTTTTTTCAAAATTTTTGAGAACAAATTATTTTATAGATGCAAATGATATGAGTATAAAAGATAGTGTGTTAAGACAAAATATTATTATGTATCGTAATATAATTTTTGATTGGGTTTATAAAGGAATTGATAATAATTTTAGTAAAGCAGAAGAAAAATTTGCTTTAGATTTAATAAAAAATTCAATACGAAATGAAGATAAATATAACTTAAGACCTAAATCACAATTGAATTTGCATTGGTCATTAAAGGATTATTTTCTTAAAATGAAAAAAGAACAAGGAGGAGATACAATGGCTGATATAGCAACAAAAATTAGAACAAGCGTAAAAGAAAAAATTATGTTTAAAGAGGATTTGATAATGCCTAGTGATGATAAAGAATATTATTATGCAGTAGGGCAATTATTATCATATTTTATTTTTAAAAGCAGAGCTGGTAAGAGAATGCAATCTATGATAAATCCAGTACTTAATGCTAAGCGTGATAACATTATAAAAATGAGATTATTTCAGTTATATAAAAAATATAATTATGATATATCTATCCATAATTATAATATGAAAAAGCTATATGCAATGATTTTAGGCTATAAGCCTCAAAACAAAGTAAATCAAGAAATGATTTTATTTGGCTATTTAGATGAAAATATATTATTAAAAAGTAATGCAAAAACTGTTTAAAATGAGAACTAATATAATTTTAGGAGGATATAAAAATGGAAAATAAAACTATGAATAAACGAGTATATGGTATATTGGGTATTTCTTCAATTATGGGAAATTGGAATGCAGATTTTTCAGGTTATCCAAAATCAACAAGTGATGGTAATGTATTTGGCAGTGATAAGGCATTAAAATATCCAATGAAAAAGATGTGGGATAATGAAGAACAAAATGTTTTATATATTAAATCATTAGCATTTGGAGAAAAAGGAAAAGATGGTTCTATTAGTTTAACACCTAGAACTTTAAAAGAACGTTATGAATTATTATTTGGTGAAGATGATTTAAAAGATGTAAAAAAGGTTTTGACTAATTTAATGACAGCAGTAGATGTAAAAAATTTTGGTGCAACTTTTGCGGAAGCTGGCTGTAATATTGCCATTACTGGTGCAGTACAAATTGGTCAAGGCTTTAATAAATATATTGATACTAATGCAGAAGAACAAGATATTTTATCTCCATTTAAAGATGCAAAAGCAAAAGAGAAAAATGAAGTAAAAGCAAAAGCAAAAGCTAAGGCGAATAATTTATCAGAAGATGATATTGAAGTAAAAGATGCTCAAAATTCTACATTAGGTACAAAAATAACAAGTAATGAAGCACATTATTTTTATCCATTTGTAATTAATCCACTTGCTTATAAAGAATTAGTAGATTTAGGTGTTACAGAAGGTTATACAGAAGAAGATTATCAAAATTTTAAGCGTACAGCATTAGTATCTGCCACAGCATTTGCAACAAATTCTAAAGTGGGCTGCGAAAATGAATTTGCTGTTTTTGTAGAAACGCAAAGTGATACTTATTTACCTAATTTATCTGAATATGTAACTTTTTCAAAGGATGAAGATGAAGAAAATAAAGACATTGAAGATAAAGACCTTAAAGATATTAAAGATAAAAATATTAATGTTATAGATTTAAAAAATTTGGCGGATATATTAAATGATATGAGTCAGCAGATTAAATCTGTAGAAATTTATTACAATCCATATACTACAAAATTAGAAAATAAAGATATGAAATTTGCTAAATACTTTAATATCATAACCTCTAAAGAGGTGCAATAAATGGAAATTTTAAAATTTAAACTCAGTGGAAAGAGTGCTTTTTTTAAAAAGCCTGAAGTGAATACGTATTGTTATTTTACGTATGGCAATATTCATAGAGTGGCTTTATTAGGCATTTTAGGAGCTATCTTAGGATATAAAGGTTATAGCCAAATGCAAGATATTTTGTTTAATAAAAAGAAAAAAGGAAAATTAGAATCATCGTATCCTGAATTCTATGAGAAACTAAAAGATTTGAAGATTGCTATTTTGCCTTTAAATAATAAAGGTATTATCTCTAAAAAAATACAGATATTTAATAATTCTGTTGGTTATGCTTCTAAAGAACAGGGCGGAAACTTGATAGTAAAAGAACAATGGCTTGAAAATCCTAAGTGGGAAATTTGCATTTTGTTAGATTGTGAGGAAGCTAAAAAAATCAAAGAGGCTATACAAAATCATAAATGTGAATTTTATCCATATTTAGGGACAAATGATCATTTTGCAGATATCGAGTATTTAGGTGTAGAAGAAGCTAAAACTATAGAGGATGAAATGTATAGAATAGATAGTTTTGTCTTTAATAGTGATGTAGATATATTAAATTTAGAAGAAGAAGATTTAGAGGATTGGAAATTTCAAGGAAAGCCTACATCTAAGGGAAATTTTAAATATGAAGAAGCTTTGCCGTATACTATCAATGAGATAACAAATAATTATAAATTTCAAAGATTTGTATATACTGGAAATTTGATAGAATTAAATAATGATAGAAAAGTATATCATATACAAGATAAGAATGAGGAAGAACAAATAGAAGATAAATATATTATATTTTATTAAATAAGTAGATATGGCTGATTAATAGAAACAAATGTTGTAAATTTTGTTAGTTAGAAGGTGATTTAGGTGGATTATAAAATTCTAAATGAGTTAATAGATGATGTAGATAAGTATAAAGCACATAAAAAATCTAAAAATGAAAAAGATGAAAAGGGAGAACAAATATATGAAACTTTGCTAGAACATACAAAAAGAACAGAAAAATATTTTGATAAATTTTGGCAATCGAAAAAATGTGATGATATTTTAGATAGATTTTGTAGTGCTTTATGGCAAGACAAAATGATAAAGAAAAAAGATATAGAAGAAGCTAAGATTATATTAAAAGAAATGATAGAGGCTATTCCTATTTTTCATGATTTGGGAAAAATAAATCCTAATTTTCAAATTGAAAAAATGGGTAATAAAGAAATTATTAGAGATGAAAATTTTATAGAAACAAAACATTCTTTTATTTCAGCGATAATATATTTATCTTATTTTAGAAATAAAATAGTAAATAAAGTAAAAGGAAGAAAAATAAAAGATTTACTTAAAGAATTTATATTGTATCATGCTTATATTATAGAAAGACATCATAGTGATATAGATAAAATTGGCAAATTTGTTGGAAAGATTAATTTTAAGGCAAATCCTGATACTGAACAAGCAATTAAAGAGTTACCTATTAGTAAATTAATAGAGGCTATAACTAAAAGTAAAATATATATGAAAGATTTATCTTTAAAGAAGGGTAGTACAGATAATCTGATTGCATCATTTGAAGATAAAAAGTTTATTAATAAAAATGATAAGAGGCGTAGTGAAAAACAAGGGATATATATTTGTATCTATATAAGATGGTTATATTCTTTATTAGTAGCAAGTGATTATTATGCCACTTCGGAATTTATGAATGGTGGCTCTTTTAATGAAGTTGATGATTTAAATAATATTCAAGATTGGATAAATGTTTATGAAAATACAGATTTAATGAAAAATATTCGTAAATATCAAAATGAAAGTTATCCTATGTCTATGGAGAATTTAAATAAAGCTACAAATATAAATATATTACGTAGTGAAATTTTTTGTGAAGCTGAAGAACAAATAAAAAATAGTTATCAAGAAAATATATTTTATTTAGAGGCTCCAACAGGTAGTGGTAAAAGTAATACAGCAATGAATTTAAGTTTTAAATTGATGTCTTGGAATAGAGATTTATGTAAGATTTTTTGGATTTATCCTTTTAATACTTTAGTAGAACAAAATTTAGATACGTTAGAAAATATTTTTGGAAAGAAAGAGAATATTATTTCAAAAATTGCTGTAATAAATTCATTAACACCAATAAAATTAAAACATGTAGATTGTAAAGGAAATATAATATCTGAAAATGATGAACCTGATGAGAATAACGAAAAAAATGTTTATAGACAATCTTTGTTAGACAGGCAATTTTTGAATTATCCTATGATTTTATCAACACATGTTAGTTTATTTAATACTATATTTGGAGAAAGTCAACAAAATTTATTCGGTTTTTATCAGTTAATAAATAGTGTAATAGTATTAGATGAAATTCAAAGTTATAAAAATAGTATATGGACAGAAATAATATACTTTTTAAAACAATTGTCTAATTTATTTAATATGAAAATTATTATTATGTCAGCTACATTGCCTAATTTAGATAGATTATCTCAAGGTCAATCAGAGGCAATATTTTTACTAAAGAATTCTAATAAATTTTTTAAAACAGATTGTTTCAAAAATCGTGTTCAGTTGAATTATGATTTATTAGATACTAAAGTTGATGATAAATTTAATCAATTAAAAGAGCATTTAAAACAACATTTAGATACAGATAAAAAGATTTTAATTGAATTTATAAAAAAACGAACAGCTAATGACTTTTGGTTATATCTAGTAGAAGATGAATACTTTAGAGAAAAAAATATAAAAATTGAGTATTTATCTGGAGATGATAGTTTAGCTGAACGTAAAAGAATTTTGGATAAAATAAAGCAAACAGAAGATACTATAGTTTTAGTAGCAACACAAGTTATTGAAGCTGGTGTAGATATAGATATGGATATTGGTTATAAAAATATATCTAAATTAGATAGTGAAGAACAATTTATAGGTAGAATAAATCGTTCATGCAAAAGGAAAGGAATAACATATTTTTTTCAAATTGATGATGCTAAAGATATCTATAAAAATGATATTAGAGTAGATAGTGAATTTACGTTAGAAGAAGAAAATATGAGAGAAATTCTTATTAATAAAAATTTTGGTGATTATTATAATAAGATTTTAGATGTAACTAAAAATAATAATAAAGCCTATATTAAAGATTTTTTAGGATCTATAGCTGATTTAAACTATGAATATATAGATAAACATATGAAATTGATTGATGAAGATAAAAATATAGTACAGGTTTATTTAGCTAGAAAAATTGTAGATATTAATGGTGATTTGATAGATGGTAAAGAGATTTGGAAGCAATATGTAAATTTATGGAAAATGAAAAATTCTATGGATTATGCAGAGTGGAAAGTAAAAATGTCTATAATAACAAGTAAAATGAATTATTTTATATATCAAGTTAATAAATCAAACTTAGAGTTAAAAGAATATAATGATAAAATGGGCAACATAATTTATATAGAAGATGGTGATAAATATTTTAAAAAAGATAAATTTAATAGAGAGCTGTTACAAGGTGTGGGAGGTATAGATTTTATATGAGATAAAGAAGGTATCAAAAATGAAAGTGAACGGAACTTTGATGAATTATTATATTCATTGTCCTAGACAATGTTATTTATTTGGAAATCGGATAAATTTAGAAGATAATAGTGAAACGGTAAATATAGGTAAAATTCTTCATGAAGAACGAGCGGATAATGAAAATACAGAAATAGCCTTAGATAATATTAAATTAGATAAATTAACTAAAGAATATTTGACAGAAGTTAAAAAATCTGATGCAGATATTGAAGCTTGTAAATGGCAATTACTATTGTATTTGAAGATATTAAAAGATAAAGGAATTGTGCGGAAAGGAAAATTAGAATTTATTGAAAAGAAAAAGACTATTAAGAAGACGATGATTTTAGAATTAACTCCAGAGATAGAAATTATGTTAAAAAAATATGTAAAAGCCATTGATGAATTACTAAAATGTGATGAAGTACCACCAGTTTTAGGTAAAAGCAGTTGTAAAAAATGTGCTTATTATGAGTATTGTTATATTTAAAATTTTTGTTCGGAGAAAGACGTGATATTATGGGTAGTACAAAGTGTATTGCATCTATGGGTGAATTGAGTCGAAAAGATAATTCTTTATGTTTTAAAAATGAGAAAAAACATGTATATATTCCTGTAGAAAATATTAAAGAAATTTATTGTTTTAATGAAGTGAGTATCAATAGTAAATTATTGGATTTTTTGGCACAGAAAAATATAATAGTTCATTTCTTTAATTATTATGGCAATTATAGTGGCACTTTTTATCCAAGAAAAAAATATATGAGCGGAAAATTGTTAGTGAAGCAAGTTAATAAATTTAAAACAGATCGTTTGACTGTAGCAAGAGCGATTGTAAAAGGAATTGGTATTAATATTTATGAAGTGTTGTATCACTATTATAAGCATGATAAAAAAGAGGTAAAAGAAGTATTAGATTGGATAAAAACACAATTTTATTCAGCTGTAAATGAAGTAAAATCTATACCAGAGTTAATGGCTTTTGAAGGCGATTTATGGCTTAGATTTTATAGCACATTTAAATATTTTTTACCTGAAGATTTTGTTATGAACAAACGAGTAAAAAGACCACCAGATAATCCTATAAATGCATTGATATCTTTTGGCAATACTTTATTATATACAAAGACAATATCAGCTATTTACAGAACACATTTAGATCAACGAATAAGTTTTTTGCATGAGCCTTCAGAAGGAAGATTTTCTTTAAGTTTAGATATAAGTGAAGTTTTTAAACCTGTTATTGTATTTAAAACTATTTTTGATTTAGTGAATAATAGAAAAATAAAAGTAGAAAATCATTTTGAGAGAAAAGTAAATTATTGCATATTAAATGAAGAAGGTAGAAACATATTTTTAAAAGCTTTTCAAAATCGTATGGAAATGGTAGTGCAACATCCCAAATTAAAGAAAAAGACATCATATCATTCAATGATAAAGATAGATTGTTATAAGTTAATAAAATTTATTATGGAAGATAAAGAATTTATACCATATTCATTGAAAGCAGGGTATTGATGAATGAGTAAAAAAATAAATTATAATTATGCTTTTTTATTTTATGATGTAAATGAAAAGAGAGTACAGAAAGTATTTAAGATATGTAAAAAATATTTATCGCATTTTCAAAACTCAGTATTTAGAGGAGAAATAACACCATCAAAATTAATGAAATTAAAGTTAGAGTTACAAAAAATTATAGTAGATGAAGAAGATTTTGTTTGTATTATAAAATGATGGATTGTATAATGAAGTGCGACACCTAGAAAAATAAAAAACTCATTATGAATTTTCGTGTAAAATAAAGTTACCACACAAA
>NZ_CFQVBI010000016.1:0-47435 GCF_986095205.1 Megamonas sp.
TCTTAAATAATATATACAAGAACCGTAGGAACTATGGGGATAGCTCGGAGATACTGTATTCGTTAGAATACTTGACCGAGAACCCTGCGACTTTAGTCGTGGGAGGTTCAGATTAACAGGTGTATTGTTAAATGCAGCTGCTCAATTAGTTTTAAAAAAAGGCATGTCGCAGATAGGAAGCATACAAGTAGATATTAATTCCATATTGACCATGGTTTTAAAAGCTAGCACAAATATTTATGTATGGTCTGGGCTTATTTTCTATGTGATAAGTTTTGTTGTTTGGCTTATGGTACTTTCACGAGTAGAAGTAAGTTATGCTTATCCATTTTTAAGCATAGGTTATATCATAGCTGCTTTTGTGGGTTATTTTTATTTTGGCGAGTCAATGACTTTGAATAAAATAGGTGGTATCATCATCATTTGTTTGGGAGTATTTTTATTATATCGTTCTTGATAAAATTATATTATTAATTTGAACATAGAAGGATTTTATGATGAAAGCTAAAAATTATGTAAAAGTAGGATTAGTAATATCTATCGTTTTGCATGTAGGGATTTTTGCTCTAGGTGGATATGTTATGAATAATATAACAAAAGAATTAAACGAAAAATCAATGCTACAATCCTCTGCTGATGAAGATATTACGTATGTAGATATTGGAATAACTCAAGAGGACGAGTCAAATGATATAGTAGTTGAAGAGGCAGAAGACATCAATGCTCAATCGGAAATAGTTGTTGATGAAGAAGAATTAGAAAAGCAAAAACCACCAATAGAAACAATTAATCCACCAGAAGAAAAAAAGCCAGAACCTGTAGTAAAAAAAGAACCTAGACATAAATTTCGCACATATAAAGATACAAAAATCGTAGTTAAAGAGATATCAAAAGAAAATCTTGTATTGAATTTTAGCGATGTAAAAGATTCTAAGGATTTAATGCCAACGTATAAACATAAAGAAAAACCTGTTTATGATTATAATTTAGTACCAGAAGGCGAAGCTATTATCATAGTAGTGGAATATATCATGGACGAGCAGGGCAAAATAATACAGGCTTATCCTGTGTTACCTGCTGAAAAATCTGATTTAGGTTTAAGTGAAGAAGAATATCAAGATTTAAATACAGCATGTATACAAGCTTTAGAAAAATATGAAATTATTCCACCTAAGGATAAAAGAGGAAATATTCCTCAACAGGAAAAATTTATCTTAACTCATGATGGTGCAGTAGAAAAATTTGAGTTTTAAATAAAAAATAGCATGTTAAAGGTTATGTTGAATTTCGTAATCTTTAACATGCTTTTTTATTTAGTTATGAGTGATGATTAAATATTTATTAGTTTCAAAGTAAATAACAGCATTTTCATCATTTAATTCAGCTAAACATTCTTGTTTATATTTTTGAGGAACGACTAATATCGCATGAGGATTTTGTTGCCATGTGGACAGAAATTCTTCTTTGTTAAAGAACCAGCCCTGTCCGCTATCGTGTTTAGAGCCAAATTCTAATTCACCTAGATAATCGTAGATGGCAATGCGTGATTTTGTATAAAATGGTAAATCTTGAAGATAATCTTTATAAGAGATTATCAGCGTATCTTTTGTCTTTAAAGTATTTACTACTTGAGCAATTTCTTTTCCTGTGCGATGTTGGGACACTTGTGTGATTACAGGTTGCAAAGAAAAGCTAAATAAAATAGAAGATATAGCATAAATTGCGATTATTTGTGAGAAATTTTTATATTTATACCAAGATATAAATATTATTAGATTAGAGATAAATAGTACTAAAATGATGAAACTGCCAGAAAAGATAAATTCATCTAAACTGATAAAATCGCTTTTAATAGCTGTTACGATTAAAGCAACAATGATGAGCAGGGAAATAAAAGCATTAATAAATAGAGCAATTTTTATTTTAGTTGTCTGATAAGAAATGTGATTTAAATGATGACTAATCAATATAGCCATAGGCATCAAACAAGGGACTATATAAGGTACAAGTTTAGAGTCTGACATGGAGTAAAAAACAAAAATTATACTAAACCATAGACATAAATAAATATATTTATGTCTATGAGGATTAGTTATAAATTTATACCATGTTCTTTTTGGTGATTTGGATAAGAAAGAAGATATAAAAAATCCAGTCCATGGGAAAATCCCTAAAATGATACAAGGTATGAAGAAATAAAAAGGTTGATAACGGTCATGAACTTTAGTTAAATAGCGTAAAAAATGTTCATGGATAAAAAAGAAATAGAAGAAGTCTGGATTATCTTTGCAAACTAAATAAAACCATGGTATACAAATCACGAGAAAAATTAATATACCGATAAGAGAAATACTTTTCAATAGTAGTTTTAAATTTTTAGTGAGCAAACAATAACAAAATATAATAGCAAAGGTTAAAACAATAGCAATTAGACCTTTTGTCAGAGTACCAAAAGCCATAGAAGCGTAAAATATATATAGATATTTTGATTTTAATGTAGTGCTAAATTGATAATAACTCACCATAGATAGGGTGATGAAAAAAGATATTGCCATATCTAAGATATTTAAAGAGCCTATAATTAAATAAAGAAAGGAACTGCCAATTATAATGCTAGCTAGAAAACCTGTTTGGCGATTAAACATCTTAGTAGCTAAATATCCTGTTAAATATATACCCCCTAAAGCACATAGAGCAGGAAATAAACGCACGGAAAATTCATTTTCGCCAAATATATACATAAAAAAAGCTGTAATCCAGTATTGAAGGGCTGGTTTTTCAAAATACTCTACGCCATTTAAATATGGAGTAATGAAATTTTTATTAGCAAGCATTTCGCGAGGAATTTCAGCATATCTGCCTTCGTCAGGGTTTATCAAGGGGTATAGACCGAGATGCCAGAGGTATAAAATTATGAAGATTATAGCTATAGTAAAAATAGAAGTTTTGTCGAGATTTTTAAAGTCGAATAATTGAGATGAAGTTTGCTGCGATTTCATAAAAATAACTCCTTTATGATTAATTTAAGAAAATCATAAAGGAGCATTCTGAAAAAAAGCTGAAGTGAAAATAAAAAGTACAATATTAATTTTTAGAGATTATTAAAGTAAAACAAGAACCTTTTTCTTTATTATTTTCAACGAGAATATTACTGTGATTTTTTTGAGCGAGTATTTGAGCTATTGATAAACCAAGACCATTACCATAATAAGTGCGAGTATTATTAGCACGATAAAATGGCTTAAATATATGTGGTAAATCTTCAATTGATATGCCAGGGCCACTATCTTTGATTGCAATTTTTATACATTGTTTATCTTCTGATATGGTGATAAAAATAGAACTATTTTCATCACTGTATTTAATAGCATTATCCACTAAGATGGCTAATATTTGTTCTATATGAGACATATCAGCCGTTATAAAAATATCCGGAGGGTTAGAAATTTTGAGGGTGATTTGTTTATTTTTAGCTAATAAAGAAAATTTAGTGTAGATTTTATTGATGAGATTGTTGAGGTTAAATTTAGTGCTATGCACAGTTAATGTATTATTAGTATTTCTTGCAGATAATAATAAATTGTCAATGAGTTTTTTCATTTTTAAGCTTTCATCATTAATATCATCAATAGTATCTATGGAAAATTTAGAGAGATTATTTTCATCATCTGTTTTTAATACAGTTAATCCAGACATTATAATGCTTAAAGGTGTTCGTAATTCATGAGAGGCATTGGCAATAAACTGTTTTTGTTGTTCAAAGGATTGAACGACAGGTTGCATAGCTTTATTTGCCATTTTATAAGCGACATAGCGTACAAAAAATAAGGATAGAGAAATAATTATTAATAAAATGAAGAATATGCGAATTTGTTCACGCACCCAATGAGTTATTTCTATGCCAACATAGACTTCACCTAAAAATACATTATTTTCTAAGAGCGGATAGCGCATATAAATTAAATATTTCAGATGGCGATTATCAACTAAATTAAAATCAAAATATACCTTATGAAAAGAAAGTGAATTATCATTAATAATTTTAGTGATAGATTTTTCAGACCATTCCATATTATTATGTTCAAATACTAATTGATGGTCTTTAGTATATCCATAGATGAAAATTTTATTGAAATAATTATCTTCTTCAGGCGAGTTATCATCATCTTTAGGAAAATTTTTTAAATCCTTAGTGTTGATTTTATAAAATAAGTCTTCGCTTTCTTCAATAGCGAGCATTTTTATATGAGATAATTGGCTTTTATATGATATAGAAAAACCTACAATATATAAAGAAAATGATACAAATAATAATAGTAATACAGTAAGATAGCAATAATCTTTAACGATTTTTTCTTTGAATTTTGTAAACATATTATATATCCATTTCAAATTTATAACCGATACCACGAATGGTATGGATACAATCACTTAATGATAATTTAGTTAATTTTTGACGTAGAGATTTTATTGTTACATCTAAAGTATTGGAATTTATATTAGTATCGTATCCCCAGATTTTATCAATAATTTGTTCACGAGGTAGAATTTGATGTGTATTTCTAATTAATAATTCCATGAGTTGATTTTCTCTAGGGCTTAAAGATACTTCTATTTGTTTATAAGTCAAAATGGCATTACAACAATTTAATTTTAGATTGCTATATTCAATGATATCATTATAAAATGTTTTGTTGATGCGACGAGATAGAGCTCTTATTCTAGCTAGTAGCTCTGGAAATTCAAATGGTTTGGCTAAATAATCATCGGCTCCACTATCTAAACCATCGATTTTATCTTCAAGAGAATCCCTAGCTGTCAGCATTAAAATAGCAGTTTGATTATTTTTTGCTCGCAGATATCTACATACTTCGATACCGGATTTTAAAGGCATCATCCAATCTAAAATAATGATATCATAGTCCGATAAATTAGCATAATCAATAGCATCTTGTCCATTATATACACAATCTACAATGTAATTTTCTTTTTTTAGAAGAAAATCAATCATTTTAGATAGTCTTTTATCATCTTCAGCAAATAATATTCGCATAGAAACACCTACTTTTCTAATTTAATATTATGAAGTATATGATATTTAATATTTTATAGTATTGGCATATAAAAATAAATATGGCGTGAAATTTTACTTTTATTTTATTTAAATATATTTTGTTACATATTTTTTACATATCTTTAATATAGTTTTTACAAACTATTGATTTTGATTTTAAAAAATCTTTTTATAATAGTAACCGTTTTGAAATATTTCTCTGAAAAATTAATCGGAGTTATTTTGAGCAAATTTGTTTTTACTTTTTTTAGGTAGAGTGTATTAATCATTTTTGGAGGAATATTTAATGTTTAAGAAAAAGCTTATTACAAGTGCAATCACCGCAAGTTTAATGATGGGAATAGCAAGTACATCTTTTGCAGCAACTAATCCATTTAGTGATGTGCCAGCTGATAGTTGGGCATATGATGCAGTTACTACACTTGCTAATGATGGCGTGATTGATGGCTATCCAGATGGTACATATCAAGGTCAAAATACTATGACTCGTTATGAAATGGCACAGATTGTAGCACGAGCAATGGCAAGAACTGATCTTGAAAAAGCAGACAAAGCAATTGTTGATAAATTGGCTGTTGAATTTGCTGATGAATTGGATAATTTAGGTGTGCGCGTTGCAGATTTAGAGAAAAAATCCGACAATATGAAATGGAAAGGCGAATTAAAATATAAATATTCGCAGGAAAATCATGATGAAGGAAAAGATAAACGCTCTAATAAATTAGAATTTAAATTTGAACCAAAAGCTTATATTGGTGATAGTGATTGGACTGCTAATGCTAAAATTGAATACACTATGTATCCTGAAGTAGACTCCAATGCTGAATTAGAAGTGAGCAAAGCTTATGTAGAAGGTCCTTTATTTGGTGCAACAGTAACAGCTGGTAGAACTTCTTTAGATATTTGTCAGGGTATGATTTTTGATGATGAAATTTCTGGTATGACAGCAAATTTTGGTAGTGATGTATTTAATACAAATATAGCTATTGGTCGCTACAGTGAAAACGATCATGATGGTGAAATCCCTGATGGTAAAACAGCAAAAGATATCACTGCTGATTACTATGGTGTACAGTTTGATTACACACCAAATGACAATTTAGCACTCAATGCAGGTTATATTTTATTGAGTGGATTAGATAAAGATGTTGAATTAGATTTAGACGTTGATGATAATAAAGCTAATTTATGGTATGTCGGCGGTAAATATAATTTTGATAAAAATGTTGCATTAGCTGGACAGTATTTACAAAATACTGATGCTAATAGCTATGATAAAGCAGGTAGTGTAGAAATACAGTATAAAGGCGCAAGTGCGAAAGATGCAGGTTCTTGGGGAGCATATATAGGATATCGTCATCTTGGAGAAAATGTAACTATTGAGACTGCTTATGATGATGCTGCAGAAGGTCAAAAAGGTCTTGTAGCTGGTGTAGAATATGCTTTTGCTGAAAATATTCTAGGCGAACTTCTTTATTTTGATGGTAAAGATATGGATACAGATAAAGATGCTGATACAGTATATACTAGTCTTAAATTTAAATTTTAATAAATAAGTCCATAAATTAAATTTAAATATAAACTAAGAGGCGATAGTGAATGTTTCATTTTAGAAAAACTAAAAAACAGATGATAGCACTTTGTTTAAGTGCAGCACTTAGTGCAGGTTCTTTAACTGCTTATGCGGCAACAGAATATTGGAATGATGCTTCTACAAAACCAATGGTAGAAACTAAAACACCTATTTCTGATAATACTAATTGGGAACAGTGGAAAGCTGGCTGGGATAATTTAAAAACGAATTATGAACAGGTAGCACTTACACCAGGCGCTGATTTTTCTAAATTAAATTTTGGTTGGTATTCTAAAGAAAAAACAGATAAAGCAATGGTACGTATTGCTGATAATAAAGAAATGAAAAATGCCAAAGAATTTAAAGGTACTTGCACAGAAGGTACTGTAATCAATGGTGTGCAGTATTATAGCAATAAAGTAACAGCTGATGGTTTTAAACCAAATAGCACATATTATTATCAAGTAAAATTAAATGGTGAATGGCAACAAGCTCAAGAATATAAAACAGGTGATCCAGACAATTTCAGCTTTATGTTTGTAGGTGACCCACAGATTGGTTCTTCATATAAACAAAAAAATGCAGAATCTAATGGTAAAAAATTAGGTAATGATTTAGCTGCTAGAAATGATTCTTATAACTGGAATGTAACTTTAAATAAAGCAATGGAACAACATCCAGAAATAGACTTTTTAGTATCTCCTGGTGACCAGGTAAGTGTAAAAGGTAATGAAGACGCAAAAGATTTAAAAGAACAAGAAGACCAATATTCTGGATATCTTTCAGCCTCCGTACTTCGCAATTTACCACAGGCAGTAGCTATTGGTAACCATGATTGTAGCTCCGCAAGCTATCAAAATCACTTCAATAATCCAAACCCATTCCTTGAAGAATCTACACCAACACCTGCTGGTAACGGATATTTTTATAGTTATGGTAACGCTTTATTCATTGTTATTAATGCTAATAACTATAATGCAGCAGACCATAAAGCTTTGATTGAAAAAGCTATCAAAGAAAATCCAAATGCAAAATGGCGTATTGTTGTAATGCACCAAGATATTTATGGTTCAGGTTTAGACCATTCAGATTCTGATGGCATTATCTTGCGTACACAATTGACACCAATTTTTGATGCAAATGATATTGATGTAGTATTACAAGGTCATGATCATAGCTATGCACGTACTTATCAGCTTACAAGTGATGGACAGGCACATGATGAGTTCTTAGAATACAAACAAGATCAAGGTGGATTTAACCACGATAATTTTGATGAACGCTTTGAAAAAGATGGCGTATTTAGAGCATATTATAAATCTCAAAATCTTTGCTACAATATAGCAGATAAATCACAAGGTACAGTTGTAAATCCAGAAGGTGTATTTTATTTGACTTCTAACTCTGCAACTGGTTCTAAATTCTATAATTTAATTCCAGAACAACAAGATTATGTAGCAGCTCGTAGTCAAAATTGGAGACCATCTTATTCTGTAATCAACATTACAAAAGATAGTTTCACTGTTAATACTTATGATGTAGAAACAGGCGAAGCAATAGATAGCTCCTATACAATTGTAAAAAAATAAATGATGATTTGATATAAAAGTGATAAGAATTTTTCTTATCACTTTTATTTTACAGTTATTTTTGTATATATTTATTTAAATTTTACGTTACGTTTACAGTATTTTTAAAAATAAAATATAGAATAAATATATCTACAAAAGATATAGAAATTATCTTACTTTTGATTAGAACTAAGGAGAGTGACTTTTGTGTTTTATTTGAAAAAAAATAAAAAAAGAATGTTAGCTTTATGCTTAAGTGCAGCACTTAGTGTAGGCTCTTTAACTGTTTATGCGGCAACAGAACAATGGAATGATGCTTCTTTAACACCAGCTTTTACTACTAAAACAGCTGTATCAGAACATACAGATTGGGCAGATTGGAAAGCTAACTGGGATAAAATTAAAACAAATTATGAACAAGTTGCTTTAATTCCAGGCTCCGATTTTTCTAAATTAAATTTTGGTTGGTATTCTAAAGAAAAAGCAAATGAAGCTGTAGTGCGTATTGCTGATAATAAAGATATGAAAAACGCTAAAGAATTTAAAGGTACTTGTACAGAAGGTACTGTAATCAATGGTGTGCAGTATTATAGCAATAAAGTAACAGCTGATGGCTTTGAACCAAATACTACATATTATTATCAGGTAAAATTAAATGGTAAATGGCAACAAGCTCATGAATATAAAACAGGCGATCCACATAATTTCTCATTTATGTATGTAGGTGACCCACAGATTGGTGCTTCTAAAGGTCAAGTTCCAAATGAAAGTGCTGTAGAACAAAGTGAAGATGTTGCAGCTAGAAATGATGCTTATAACTGGAATAAAACATTAAATAGTGCTTTAGCACAACATCCAGAAATTAACTTCTTAGTATCTCCTGGTGACCAAATTAATGAACCAGCTGGTAATAACGCTGAAAAACATTTATTACAGGAATATGAATACTCCGGATATTTATCTGCAACAGCTTTCCGCAATTTACCACAAGCAGTAGCTATTGGTAACCATGATTGCTTGACTACTAGCTATCAAAATCACTTCAATGTGCCAAATCCATTTACAGCAGAAACTAATTCTACAGTTGCAGGTCATGGATATTATTATACTTATGGCAGTGCTTTATTCATTGTCATCAATGCTAATAACTATAATGCAGCTGACCATAAAGCTTTAGTAGAAAAAGCAGTAAAAGAAAATCCAAATGCAAAATGGCGTATTGTTGTAATGCACCAAGATATCTACGGTTCAGGTTTAGACCACTCTGACTCTGATGGTATTATTTTACGTAACCAATTAACACCTATTTTTGATGCAAATGATATCGACGTAGTATTACAAGGTCATGACCATACTTATGCTCGTACTTATCAGCTTACAAGTGATGGTAAACAATATGATGATTTTGCAGAATATAAAGTAGGTCAACATGGACAAGACCATAAAGTACTTGATAATAAATTAAAATCTGACAGTGCATTCAAAGAATACTATACTTCTCAAAATCGTTGCTACACTATTGCTGATATGAAACAAGGCACTTTAGTAAATCCAGAAGGTGTATTCTACATGACTTCTAACTCTGCAACTGGTTCTAAATTCTATAATTTAATTGAACAGCAACAAGATTATGTAGCTGCTCGTAGCCAGACTTGGAGACCAACATATTCTGTAATCAATATTACTGATGATAAATTTACTATTAACACATATGATGCTCAAACAGGCACACCAATCGATGAAGCTTATAGCATTATTAAGAGATAATAAGTAAGATTTAATTTTTCTCTAACTGCGGTAAAGTATATGCTTTACCGCAGTTTTTACATTAAAAAAACTAATATAATGATAATAAGAGAGGAATTTTTTATGAATTTGTTAAAAAATATTTGGGTTCGTGGGATTATAATTATTTGTATATTAATAGGTGGTTTTTTCTTTTTACAATCGTATAATCAAGTAGAAAAACCAACTTTGGTAAATACACAAGGGCGCGCTTTTGAAAAAGCAACAGTAGTGGAAGTTTTAAAAGATAATATACAAGAAGATGGTTCTCGTGTGGGCGACCAAGTTGTATTATTACAGATGGAAACTGGACCACAAAAAGGGCAGATTTTGGAGGCAAATAGTCCTAATGGATTATTGTTTGGAACAGCATGTAAGCCAGGTTTAGAAGTAATCACTATTTCTAGTGTAGTGGGGCAATTACATGTTACTACTGTATATAATGTAGACCGTTCTATGCCAATATATATTTTTATAGCTATTTTCTTGATTTCACTTTGTATTATTGGTGGGAAAAAAGGTGTAAAATCGGCTATTGCACTTATTTTTAGTTTCATTTGTTTTGTATTTGTATTTTTCCCTATGATAATGAAGGGAACTTCTCCATCTTTAGCTGCTATTTTTACAGCGACAATTGTTACAGCTATGACTATTTGCTTGATTAATGGTTTTACGATAAAAGCTTTATCTGCTATTTTGGCAACTTTTTTTGGTTTATTGATTGCAGGTTTGACAGCAGATATTTTTGGCTATTTCACATCACTTTCAGGTTATAATGTATCCAATATTGAAGCATTATTATTTATTGGACAGAATACTTTAATTGATGTAGGTCAATTACTTTTTGCTGGTGTTTTATTTGCAAGTTTAGGTGCTGTAATGGATATAGCGATGGATGTATCTTCAGCAGTGCAAGAATTGCATGTTAAAAATCCAGCATTAACACCTAAAGAATTATTTAAAAGCGGTATGAATGTTGGACGAGATATTATGGGTACAATGTCAACAACACTTATTTTAGCTTTCTTTGGTGGCTCTCTTGGTGTATGGGTATTAGATTATGTATATGATTTACCATATTTGCAATTAATAAATTCAAATTCTATTGGTATAGAAATCATGCAAGGGATATCTGGTAGCTTTGGCGTTATTTTAACAGTGCCAATAGTAGCATTATTTTCTGCATGGCTTCCTCATTATTTAGAAAACAAAAAATAATAATTTATATTGTTTTGAGAATAAAAAAGAGATTATGGTTTGGATAATAAACCATAATCTCTTTTAGTTTTTAGAATTATTTTATTCAAGGACTTTATAAATAGCACAACAATCTTCTGCACCATAACCTTGTTCAGAAGCTTTTTGATAAAGTTCACGGGATTTTTGACTAAATATAGGAGTATAATTAAAATCTTTAGCCATATTACAACCAAGAGTTAAATCTTTTAAAGTTAAATCAACAGCAAAGCGATTGCTAAAATCATTGTTAGCTATGGCTGGACCTCTGCGACTTAATTGATTAGAATCTCCTCCTGTTTGTGCTAATAATGTTAAAAATTGTTCAATATCTATATTAGCTTTTTGTGCTAGATGAATACCTTCAGCAAGTATTGCAAGATTAGTCATACCAATCATGTTACTGATTATTTTGAAAGCATAAGCCTGAACTACACCACCTAAGTAATGAACAGGAGAACCAATTAAGTTTAAAATAGGCATTATTTTTGTAAATATTTCTTTATTGCCACCAACAAATAATGGTTCAGAAGCTGTTTCAGCTTGTGCAGGACCTAATCCTAAAGTACAAGCTATATAATGGACATTATGATGAATAGCATATTGTTCTATTTCTGTAGCAGTACTAGGGTCGATAGTACTAGTATCAATATAGATAGAGCCAGGTTTTAATTGACTGAGTAAGCCATTATTTTCTATCATGATTGATTTTACTGTTTGTGGAAGTGGCAAACATGTAAAAATAATATCGCAAATAGCTAAATCGTTAATATTTTTTACAGCTTTTCCTGTAGTGCCAGCACTTAATACTTTATTTATATGTTGTTGATTTCTGCCATAAATATAAACTTCTTTGCCGGCACGAATAAGATTTCTAGCTAAAGGACCACCCATTAAACCAATACCAATAAAACCTATTTTCATGAAAAAAACCTCTCTTTTGCCTTATAAGTAATATATGATAAAATATATCTAATATATTCAACATATATTAGATTATATATAAAGTCAATATTGAGAAATAGGATGAATATTAGGAGGTTTTTACATGAACAGTCATGAGTTTCATGAACTTACACATTATGTAATGGATTCACCTGCGAGTCCACCTGCTAGTTTATTTGCTGGCGGTTTTGATGATTGGAGAAGTAGAGCACGTCTAGCTCATTTTTTGGCAATGCCAGAGTTAAAAAAACATGATGAAGCAATAGAGTTGTTTCGTTCTGTTGTTGAAGTAGAAATAGATGAAGAAAATCCTGAACAGGTAGAAGAAAAAGTTTATGCTTTGCAAAGATTATCTTCTTGCCTTCGTGAAGATAAAAAATATGATGATGCTCTCCACTATATAAATCTAGCTGTACAATTAGTAGAGTCTACAGATTATTTATATAAATATATTCTACGTGGAGAAGTTTGGGCTGACCGCTGGAATTTATTATATAATAAGCAAGATATTGAAACAGCTGAAAACGAAATCGATGAAAAAATTCGCGTATTTGAGAATTTAGACGTGAAACATAATAGTTATTTATATTATGGTTATCGTTTTAAAGCTCAATTAATGGCTACCGGTCTGATGAAAGAGGAAGCTTTAAATTATATGAGAAAGGCTTTATCTTTTATGGATATTCCTGAAAAATATAAGCCTGCTATAGAAAAAGCTTTTAGTGCTACTCATAATAATGTCGCATGGATTTTAAATACGATTGACCATGCTTGTCCTTCACCAGAAAAAATTCATTGGGATATTTAAGTTTGCAAAAAATACATATATGACATTAAGTATTAGTTATATATGTATTTTTGTACATATATATATTTGGACAAAGATAGTATAGATAATAAGAGGAGGATTTTTATGGCGAAGGAAAAACATGTAGAAGGAGAAGCAGACCATTATATTAAGACATTAATAGGTGCTGTATTAGGATATGCAGCTGATGGTCTGGATATGTTTTTATTATCATTTATTTTAGTTTTTATTATTAAAGATTTTGGACTTACTACAGCAGAAGCTGGGAATTTAACTTTAGCAACAACGATTGGTATGTGGATTGGTTCATATATTTTTGGATTGTTAGCAGATAAATATGGACGTACAAAGATATTATCTTTTTCGATAATTTTATTTGCGGTAGCCACATTCTTGATGTATTTTGTTGATAATTATACAGTGTTACTTGTTTTACGTTTTATCATTGGTCTTGGTATCGGTGGTGAATTTGGTATTGGTATGGCGATTGTTACTGAAACATGGGCACCTGATATGCGAGCAAGAGCTACTTCATGGGTAGCACTTGGTTGGCAAGGCGGTGTATTATTAGCAGCAGTTATACCGGCTATAATTGTGCCAATGTTTGGCTGGCGTGCAGTATTTCTTGTAGGTTTAGTCCCTGCACTCATCGCAATTTATGTACGTATGCATCTTAAAGAACCGATTTTGTGGCAACGTAAAAAACAGCGTCAGCAAGAATTGATTGTTAAAAAAGAAAATGGAACTATCACTGAAAAAGAACAAAAAGAATATTATTATTTGGCTGGTATGCCACTTAAAAAATTATTCACTACAAAGAGAATAACAGCGACAACAATAGGGCTTACAGTGATGTGTTTAGTGCAAAACTTTGGTTATTATGCGATATTTAGTTGGATGCCAACAATTTTATCTCAAAAATATGGCTATAGTTTAGCGCAGACAAGTGGTTGGATGGTAATATCTATTGCTGGTATGGTTTTAGGTATAATCTTATTTGGTATCTTGGCTGATAAAATTGGACGTAAAAAAACTTTTGCACTTTGGTATATTGGTGGAACAATTTACTGTGTAATTTATTTCTTTTTCTTTACAAGTCAAGCAAGTTTATTATGGGGAAGTTTCTTATTAGGCTTCACTGTAAATGGTATGATGGGTGGTTATGGTGCGGTTATTGCTGAAAATTATCCATCTGAAGCACGTTCTACTGCAGAAAATATAATTTTTGGTACAGGTCGTGGTCTATCTGGTTTTGGCCCTGCTATAATTGGTTATTTGGCAACAGGTGGAAGCTTGATAGGAGCAATGAGTCTTGTATTTGTTATTTATCCAATAGCACTTATTTTTATGTGGTTCACTGTTCCAGAAACAAAAGGTATAGAAATCGATTAATAAAAAAGGTTATGCTTTTGCATAACCTTTTTTGTTTATAATTCATCAATAGAGGATAGAAGCTCTGTATAATTGTGGAGATAAAAATCAGCTTGTGCTTTTATTGCCTCTGTATCAGCATCAGAATATTTGTCATAAATAGCAATGGTTTCAATACCAGCTTTTTTAGCAGCTTCAATACCGATTAATGAATCTTCAAAGACGATACATTCTTCTGGTTTGGCATTAAATTTTTGCATAGCTTTTTGATAAACTTCAGGGTCTGGTTTGATTTTGCTGACATCTTCACGTGTGTAGATTAAATCAAAATATTCATCAAGTGGAGCTTTGGCGTTGATATTTTTATTTAAAGTGCGATATATATCCATATTTGTGCGTTTTGTAGTTGTTGTTATAGCAAGCGTAAAATTCTTTGCTTTTAATTTTTTGATGACTAAATCGGCTTGTGGTTTATAATCGATTATATTTTGGAGAAAATCTTGAGCTATTTCATAACGCAATTTGATGATTTTTTCAGCTGAAATTTGAGCTGAATATTTATCCTTGAGATATTGGCAATAACATAAATAAGGATTTGGTTGTGCATTGAATTTTTTTAATTGTGTATCACGGTCGTTTTGCACAGTTGTTTCATCAATTGTTTTATTGGCTAATTTTTCAATGAGTTTTTGGTCGATTTCATTCCAGATGCCAACAGAGTCAATTAAAGTGCCGTCCATATCAAAAAAAGCAAATTTTTTATTTTTTAGCATGACAAAATTCCTTTCTGACAATAAAATGGTTTAGGTATATTGTAACAATTATCTAAAAAAGTTGAAATATATATTTATCCTTAAAATAAAAGCATTAATCTTTTTCTTTACAGTGATATTTATTTATGATATATTAATTTTTGTATGCAAAAGACATTCCCATTCTAGGGTAAGCGAAACTCCAACGCTGTCGTGGATTCGGGAGAAATAAAATTTAGGAGGATATTTTAATGTTAACTCAAGAACAAAAATTACAAATCATTCAAGATAACGCTACTCATGAAGGTGACACTGGATCTCCAGAAGTACAGGTTGCTTTATTAACTGCACGTATCGCATATCTTACTGAACATCTTAAAAACAATAAAAAAGACCATCATTCCCGTCGTGGCTTATTAAAAATGGTTGGTCATCGTAGAAGACTTTTAAGCTATTTATATGATATCGATGTAGAACGTTATCGTGCTCTTATTGCAAAATTAAATTTACGTAAATAATTAATTGAAAAAGCGGGAGCCTTTCCCGCTTTTTCTTTTAGTTTGCTTGATTTTAAGTTAAAATAGATATAGACACAAAGATTAAAATATTGATAAATACATAAATAGGAGGTAAGTTATGTATACTTTTGAAACAACACTTGGCGGTCGCAGTTTTGTTGTAGAAACAGGCAAAATGGCGAAACAAGCAAATGGCGCTGTATTAGTTAGATATGGTGAAACTGTAGTTTTAGTAACAGCAACAGCTTCTGCTGAGCCACGTGAGGGAGTAGATTTTTTCCCTTTAACAGTTGATTATGAAGAAAAAATGTACGCTGTTGGTAAAATACCTGGCGGTTTTATAAAAAGAGAAGGTCGTCCTGCTGAATCTGCTATCTTAAATAGCCGTTTAATCGACAGACCTATTCGTCCATTATTCCCAGAAGGTTATAGAAATGATGTTCAGATTGTAGCTACAGTTTTATCTGTAGAACAAGATAATGCTCCAGAAATCGCTGGTATGATTGGTGCATCTTGTGCACTTTCTATTTCTGATATTCCATTTTTAGGGCCAATCGCTGGTGTTCGTGTTGGTCGTATTGATGGCGAATTTGTTATCAATCCAACAGTTGAACAGCGTGAAAAATCTGATTTAAACTTGACTGTAGCAGGTTCTTATGATGCTGTAATGATGGTTGAAGCTGGTGCAAATGAATTATCCGAAGAAGTAGTTCTTGATGCTATTTTATTTGGTCATGAAGAAATCAAACGCTTAGTAAAATTCCAGCAAGAAATGATGGAAAAATGCGGTAAAGAAAAACATCAGCCAAAATTATTTACTGTTCCAGAAGAACTTGTAAATGCTATTCATGAATACACTTATGATAAATTTGATGCTGCTGTTCGTGATGCTGATAAACTTCGCCGTGATGAACATGTAGCAGAAGTAAAAGCTGAAGCAAAAGAACATTTCTTAGAACTTTACCCAGAAATGGATATGGAAATAGATTATGTGCTCTACAAAACTTTAAAAGGCATTGTACGTCATATGATCACTCATGAAAAAATTCGTCCAGATGGTCGTGGCTTAGAAGAAGTTCGTCCTATTAGCTGTGAAGTAGGTATTTTACCTCGTACACATGGTAGTGCACTTTTCACTCGTGGACAGACTCAGATTTTAAATGTTACTACACTTGGCGCTTTAGGTGATGAACAAGTAATTGATGGTATCGGTGATGATACATCTAAACGTTATATCCATCATTATAATTTCCCAGGTTATTCCGTTGGTGAAGCTCGTCCAATGCGTAGCCCAGGTCGTCGTGAAATCGGTCATGGTGCGCTTGCAGAACGTGCATTAGTGCCAGTTATTCCTTCTGTAGAAGAATTCCCTTATACACTTCGCCTTGTATCTGAAGTTTTAGAATCCAATGGTTCTAGTTCCATGGGTAGTGTATGCGGTAGTACACTTTCCTTAATGCACGCTGGTGTGCCTATTAAAAAACCAGTATCTGGTTGTGCAATGGGCTTAGTAAAAGATGGCGATGCTTACACAATTTTAACAGATATCCAAGGTATGGAAGATGCTCTTGGTGATATGGACTTCAAAGTAGCAGGTACTCCAGATGGTATCACAGCTATTCAAATGGATATCAAAGTAGATGGTCTTAGCAGAGAAATTTTAGCAGCTGCTCTTGCTCAAGCAAAACGTGGCCGTGAATTTATCTTAAGCAAAATGCTTGAATGTATCAGTGAACCAAATAAAGAATTATCTCCATACGCTCCACGCGTAAATAGTATGAAAATCCCTACTGATAAAATTCGCGATGTAATTGGACCAGGCGGAAAAACAATTAAAAAAATAATTGATGAAACTGGTGTACAAATCGATATTCATGATGATGGTAATGTATTTATCACAGCAGTAGGTGCTGAATCTGCACAGAAAGCTCAAGATATGATCAATGCTTTAACTGCTGAAGTTGAAGTTGGTGCAGTTTATAAAGGTAAAGTTACACGCATTATGAATTTCGGTGCATTTGTAGAAATCTTACCAGGTAAAGAAGGCTTGTGCCATATTTCTCAATTAGCAAAAGAACGCGTAGGAAAAGTAGAAGATGTTTTAAATATTGGCGATGAATTAGAAGTAAAAGTTACAGAAATTGACCGTCAAGGTAGAGTAAATCTTTCTCATAAAGTGCTTCTTTAATAAGGCTGGTGAAAATAAGTGCATATTGTTTTGATTGAACCTGAAATTCCAGCAAATACTGGTAATATTGCACGTCTTTGTGCAAATACAGGTATTGAACTTCATTTAGTAAAACCACTTGGTTTTTCTACTGATGATAAATATTTAAAAAGAGCAGGTCTTGATTATTGGCATTTAGTAAAAGTGCATTATCATGAAAACTTTGATGAAGTTTTAGAAAAATATAAAGGTCATAAATTTCATTATGCTACAACAAAAGCCAATCATGTACACAGTGATGTAACTTATGGCATGGATGATATGCTTGTTTTTGGTAAAGAAACAGCAGGTATTCCTGAAAGTATTTTAAAAGAACATTGGGACGATTGCATTCGCATACCGATGATAAGTGAATCACGTTCTTTAAATTTATCTAATTCTGTGGCTGTAATTGCCTATGAGGCTATGCGACAACTTGATTATGCAAATTTAAAACAAGTTGGTTTTGATCATTTAGATTGATAGGAGCATAAATAATGCAAAAATTAAATGAATGTATAGCTAAATTAAAACAAATTTTGCCAGAAGATAGTGTGTTAATAGATGAGCCAATGTCTAAACATACTACATTTCAAATTGGTGGTCCAGCTGATTGCTTTGTAATGCCTTCAACAGTTGAAGAAGCTATCGCTGTTATAAAAATAGTAAAAGAATATGATGTACCACTTACAATGCTTGGCAATGGCTCTAATTTGTTAGTCATGGATAAAGGCATTCGTGGTATTGTTGTAAATTTAAATGAACGTTTTGCTAAAATTACAAGAGATGGTAATTTCATTAAAGCTCAATGTGGTGCTTTAATGGTTGATGTTTCTAAATTTGCAGGTGAAGCTTCACTTACAGGTCTTGAATTTGCAGTGGGTATTCCAGGTAGTATCGGTGGTTGTATCTTCATGAATGCTGGTGCTTATGATGGTGAAATAAAAAATGTAGTTCATCGCGTTAGTGCTATTGATAAAGAAGGAAACCTCGTATACTATACAAATGAAGAAGCTCAATTTTCTTATCGTCATAGTATTTTCCAAGATAATGATAATTTGATTTTAGAAGTTGAATTAGAATTACAAGAAGGAAATCAAGATGAGATTTTAGCTAAAATGGCAGATTTGACTAATCGTAGAGAAACAAAACAACCACTTGAATATCCAAGTGCAGGTAGTACTTTTAAACGCCCACCTGGATATTTTGCAGGGACTTTAATTGACCAAACAGGTTTAAAAGGTCTCACAGTTGGTGGTGCGCAAGTTTCTAAAAAACATGCTGGTTTTGTAGTTAATATCGGCGGAGCAACAGCTCAAGATGTACTTGATTTAATCAAAGAAGTACAAGATAGAGTTTATAAAGCTCATGGCGTGAAACTTTATCCAGAAGTAAAGATGATTGGTGAACAATAAAAATAGATGAAAATGAAACCCTAAGAGAGACATTTCTCTTAGGGTTTTGTTGTATAATAAAATAAATATATACTTATTTGGAGGTGTTAATATGATTGGTGATTGTGCAAATTGTAAAAGTCATATTTGTGCAGGCAGAGGTATTAGTTGCAAAAAAATAAATCAAGATGAAGTAATTGATTTATATACTGATGAAGAGAAAAAAATTATGAAAGCAGCAGCTTTTGTGGAAGCCACATATTATAGTGAGCTTACACGTTTAGAAGAAACTGTAGAATTTGCCAAACAAATGGGCTATAAAAAATTAGGTCTAGCTTTTTGTATCGGTTTAAATAAAGAAGCTTATTTGATTAATAAATTTTTAGCACGTGAATTTGAAGTAGTATCTATTTGCTGCAAAAATTGTGCGATAGCAAAAGATAAATTAGGTTTGAAAAAAATAAATCCCCAAAGTACAACAGAAAGTATGTGTAATCCTAAATATCAAGCTGAATTTTTAAATCAAGCAGGTTGTGATTTATTTATTTCCTGTGGTTTATGTGTAGGTCATGATGCGATATTTAACAAAAATTGTAATGGCCCTGTAACTACATTAGTTGCAAAAGATAGAGTACTTGCTCATAATCCATTAGGTGCGATTTATTCACGTTATTGGCGAAAAAAACTAAAATTAATGGAAGAAAATGAAATATAAATAAAAAGGGACAATATTTTGATATATATCAAAATATTGTCCCTTTTTTTCTAAGTGTTTATCACTAAAATTTTATAATGCGGAAAAACAAGATTACCGAATATTATTATTTGAGTAAATTATAAAATGATTGATGATGAATATAATTTATTGTTGATTTTAATAATAACAAATATTTTCCGCATTTTAGCATCTTTTTATGGTAGCCGTAGGCTATTGGTAAAGAGAAAATTGTGGCTACGGTTTTAGTTTACCTGTTTGAGCGTAGCGAGTTTAAACGTTGTAGACATGATTTTCTCTTTGCCAAAATAAAAAGTGTGGTAGCGGAAGGGGTTTTCTTTTTGGTTCGTTTTTCTTTATACCGGTAAAGAAAAATGAACAAGAACGATTTATTCTCTAAATCTATCAACGATAGTTGCACAAGCAGCATCGCCTGTGATATTTACAGCAGTACGAAGCATATCGAAAATACGGTCAACACCGAATAAAATTGGAAGTGCTTCGATTGGAATATTAGCAGACATGAGAACGGCTACTACTAAAAGTGTAGGGCCAGGAACACCGGCTTGACCTACAGCACCAACTGTAGAAGTAAAGATAATGGCTATATATTGTGTAATAGTGAGTTCGATACCAAACATTTGAGCAAAGAAGATAGCAGCCATAGCATAATAAGCAGCATTACCATTCATATTGATAGTGGCACCAAGAGGAAGTGCAAAAGAAGTAGTTTCTTTAGAAACATGCAATTCTTCAATAGTTGTTTTCATATTAAGTGGTAATGTAGCCATGGAAGACGCAGTAGTGAATGCGAATAATTGAACTTTGTACATGGATTTAAAGAATTGTTTAAATGTAGTACATTTAGAAAACATAGCAACACTACCGCCAATAACACCATAATTAACGATGAGGAGAACGATAATATATAATACTACAAGATAAGCTAGTTTTACTAAAATTTCTGAGCCAAATTTACCAATAGAACCTGCCATTAAACCGAATACACCAAGAGGTGCAATACACATAATAGCAGTCATGATATTTACAGTAACTTCAGTCATATAATTGAAGAATTTAAGTAAGAATTCTTTTTTTTCACCGCTTAAGTTAGCGATAGCAAAACCGATAAATAAGCTAAATACAATGATTTGTAAAATATTACCAGAAACGAGAGCTTCAAAAGGATTTGCAGGAACAAAACCGATTAAAGTTTCCCAAAATCCAGGAATACCGCCCTTATCAGCATATTCACTAGAAGCTTGAACTCCTAAACTAGCTAAACTAATTCCTTCACCTGGTTTAAATACTACACTGAAAATAAGACCTATAACAGTAGCAATGATAGTAGTAATTGTATAATAAATAAATGTTAAAAGACCGATTTTCCCAGCAGAACTAGAATTTCCTAGTGAAGCCGCACCACCAATTAATGAGAATAAAACCATAGGTACTACGACCATTTTGATTAATTGCATAAATAAGTCGCCGATTGGAGCAAAGATTTGTGCTGTTTCACCTAAAGCCAAACCAACAGCAATGCCTAAAATCATGGCAATGAGAATAAGCGTACCGAGCTTATTAATGATCATTTTTGCTGTCATTATAAAAGACCTCCTAAAGATATATTTGTATATTATATAAAAATAACATAACGAAATTATACTCTTTTTGGAGTGAATTTACAACTATACTGTAGCTTTTAGAAAAAATACGCACAAAATATCTTTTAAAATGTTTATTTGTTTTTTGTATACGTACAAATTTTATTTTAAAATAATACCTGAAAGCACTAAATTTAATTTATAGCGAATGTTTTCTTGATATTTGAGTGGTAGGCTACTAAAAGAAGCAGATTGAAATAGAGAATGAAACATTTCTGTAATAATTTCAGCTGGAATATCACTGCGAAATTCCCCATTATCTTGACCAGTTTTGATGATTTCATCAAAAATATCTTTGAATGGAAGTGGCTTTTTTATCGAAACATGTGGCTGTATAGTTAATGCACTTCTATCTACAGCGCGCATAAATAATGGCAAAATAAAACGATTTTGGTCTAGTAGATTAGCAGTATATAAAACGAGTCCTTCTAATACTTGAGCTTGAGTTTTTTCTTTATTTATAGATTCAAGATAATGTTGACGAATATCCATAGCTAATTGAATGAGCAGACTACGGAGTAAATCATCTTTAGATTGAAAATAATTATAAAATGTGCCAATACCTAAATTAGCTTTTTGCATGATATCAGCAATAGAAGTATCTTTCAAACCTTTTTGAGCAAATAATACGATAGCGGATTGAATGATGGTTTTTTTTGATTTTATTTTTTTTGCTTCACGTTTACTAAGTGTATGTTCCAAAATAATCACCTGTTTATTTATATTTTATAAAAATGAATGCGGTTCGTTTTCTTTAAAATATATTATAATGGCATTTATCTTTTTTCTCAAACCGTAATAGTTTTTCAATAGTATGCTATAAATTAATGTTATTTTTTGATATAATTGCAATTAGATTTAAGGAAAAAATATAAAGGATTTCAATTTTATGAAAAAAGATGAAATACTATCAGCTATTGGTATTTTTTTCGGCATTGGTATTGTAGCTTTAGTATCTAAATCTATTGATAATAATTTATTATTAGCACCATTTGGAGCGACAAGTATAATCGCTTTTTTACTATATGACAGTGAATATGCTCAGCCGAGAAATATTATTTTAGGTTATATTATTACAAGTATCGTAGGTATTTTAATGGCTTATATTTTAGGGCATAATTGGATTGTTTATGCTTTAGGAGTAGCTATAGCTATGTTAGTGAAATCGTGGTTTAAAGCAATTCACCCACCATCTGCTGCTATGCCGATTATATTATTAAAAGCGAATGAACAAGGTATTATCAATTATTTTTTATTTGATGTAATACCAGGAATTTGTTTATTAGTTTTTATTGCTATAGTCTATAATAGATTTATTTTACATAGAGATTATCCTTTATGGCATAGATAATAATTTTAAGGAGAATTTTTGTGAAGTGGGCTAATCATAAATTAGTAACGACTGTAGTTGTATTTGCAGGAACAGGAAATTTTTTATATGCAGCATATAGTTTTTTTGGCAGTGTATTGCCAGATAGATTGGAAGGTAAACCACCAAAAGAAAGTAAAGCTTATTGGAAATGGCGTTCAAAGCATCGCCAAAATACACATTGGACAGTGCCTTATTTAGCGATAATCGCTATTTTATTTTATTTACATGAAGTTGGTGTATTAAAAGACTTATTTTGGGAAATAGCACAAGTTCCGATATTTGTCTGTGTAGGTGCTTTACTTCATATTATTGAAGATGGAATTTGTGGCAAAGTGCCACTTATCTGGCGAAAGCGAAAAATAGGTATAAAATTATTTCGCGTGGGCAGTTCATGGGAATATTTTATAAGTTATACGATTTGTGTAGCTGCTTTATATTATAAATTTATGTTGTAATAAGTTTCAGGTAAAAGAAAGTGGTGAAATATATGCAAAAACTAAAAATTGGTTTTATTGGCATTGGTGTAATGGGAAAATCCATGGCAGATAATCTCTTAAAAGCTGGATATGAAGTCATGGTTTATACACGTACAAAGCAAAAAGCTGAAAGTTTATTAGATAAAGGTGCAAAATGGTTTGATAGTGCTAAAGCTTTAGCCCAAAATGTAGATGTAATCATCTCTATGGTGGGTTATCCTCAAGATGTAGCAGAAATCTATTTAGGTGAAAACGGCGTAATTAAAAATTTGAAACCACAAAGCATAATTATAGATATGACTACTTCTAGTCCAAAACTGGCTCAAGAGATTTATCAAGAAGCTCAAAAATATGAAATAAAATCTTTAGATGCACCAGTATCTGGTGGTGATGTGGGTGCCAAAAATGGTACACTTGCCATTATGGTAGGTGGCGATAAAGAAGTTTATGAAGAAGTCTTGCCGATTTTTGAAGCTATGGGAAAAACTATTTGCTATTTTGGTAAAGCAGGTTCTGGTCAATATGCAAAAATGAGCAATCAAATAGCTATTGCCTCTAATATGATGGGGGTTTGTGAAGCTATTGCTTATGCAAAAAAATGTGGATTAAATCCTCAGGATTTATTAGATGTAATCTCTACAGGAGCAGCAGGTTCATGGTCGCTTAGCAATTTAGCACCAAGAATGTTAAACGGTGATTTTGCACCAGGATTTTTCATTAAACATTTTATTAAAGATATGAAAATAGCTATAGAGTCAGCTGATGAAATGAATTTAGATTTACCAGGATTGAAATTGGCAAAATCTTTATATGAAAAATTAGCCAAAGAAGGTTATGAAAATAATGGCACTCAAGCCTTATTGAAATATTATGATGCTGAATAAAGCAAGACAAATACTACAAAAATTTTATGGATATGAAGACTTTCGACCAGGGCAGAAAAAAGTAGTTGAAAGTTTATTAAATAGAAATGATACAGTGGCGATTATGCCTACAGGTGCGGGAAAATCTATTTGTTTTCAAATCCCTGCATTATTATTTGAAGGGGTAACACTTGTTATATCGCCACTTATTTCTTTGATGAAAGACCAAGTTGATAGTTTGCGCCAGCTAGGGATAGCGGCAGTATATATTAATAGTTCTGTCAGTAAGGCTCAATTATATAAGGATTTACAAGATATATCTGCTGGTTTTTATAAAATTATTTATATAGCACCAGAGCGATTAACATCTGAATATTTACCGAATAGTTTTGAAAATTTAAATATTAGTATGGTAGCAGTTGATGAAGCACATTGTTTATCGCAATGGGGACATGATTTTCGTCCTAGTTATCGCAATATCTTAAATTTTACTAATTCATTGCGTATTAAGCCGATTATCAGTGCTTTTACAGCAACAGCTACACCAGAAGTAAAAACAGATATTATAAATTTATTAGGGCTTAAACAACCTAATGTATTTGTAACTGGTTTTGATAGACCAAATTTATATTTTTCCGTATTAAGAGGAGAAGTAAAAGATAAATTTGTCATAGATTATGTAAAAAAACATCAAGATGAAGCTGGAATTATCTATGTAGGCACTAGAAAAGATGTAGATGCTTTGCAAGTTTTATTGGAAATAAAGGGCATTAAAGCAGGCAGATACCATGCCGGTATGACAGATGAGGAAAGAAATCAAATGCAAGAAGATTTTCTCTATGATAATCTTTCTGTCATGGTGGCGACAAATGCTTTTGGTATGGGCATAGATAAGCCAAATGTTCGCTATGTTATTCATTATAATATGCCCAAAAATATGGAAGCGTATTATCAAGAAGCAGGTAGAGCAGGTCGTGATGGACTTTCAGGAAATTGTATTTTATTGTATAGTCCGCAAGATACACAGCTTCAAAAGTTTTTGATAAGTAAATCTACAGAAAGTGAAATTCGCCAACAATTAGAATATAAAAGATTGCAGTCTATGGTGGATTATTGTCATACACCGCAATGTTTAAGAGCATTTATTTTGCATTATTTTGGTGAATTTGATGTGGAAGAACATTGTGATAATTGTAGTAATTGCAAATTAGAAGGCGAATTAATAGATATTACAATTGACGCACAAAAGGTTTTATCGTGTGTCTATCGTATGCATGAACGCTTTGGCGTAAAAATGATAGCTGAGGTTTTGAAAGGTTCAAAAAGTGCAAAGGTAAAACAATTTAATTTTGAGCGTTTATCTACGTATGGCTTGATGAAAGAGCGAAAGCTAAAAGATATCAGTGATTTAATTTTGAGACTCAGTGCTATGCAATACTTAGATATCACAGAAAGCCAATATCCCGTGGTTACTTTAAATGAATTGTCATGGCAAGTGCTTCGTGGTCAAAAAAAGGTTTGGCAAAAGATGGTAATTGTTAAAAAAGCCAAGGCTAAAGGTGAATTATTTGAAGCTTTGCGCAGTTTGCGTAAAGAATTAGCGACAAAAGAAAAATTACCACCATATATGATTTTTTCTGATGCTACACTTACACAGATGGCAACAGATAAACCGACTGATTTAGAATTGATGAAAAATATTCGCGGTGTAGGTGAATTTAAATTACAAAAATATGGTGAGGAATTTTTAACAGTGATAAAGAGCTACATATCGTAAAGATATTTAGTATAGATTAAGAGAAAAAGGGGTAGATTTTATGGATCCAATTTTAAAATTACAAAACGGCAGTGATGTCAGAGGGGTAGCAGTTGAAGGTGTAGCTGATGAACCTGTTACTTTGACACCAGAATATGCTAATCGCATTGTGCAAGCTTTCGTTTTATGGCTCAGCAAAAAAAGTGGCAAAAAAGCAAGTGAATTAAAAATTGCAGTAGGTCATGATTCTCGTATTTCTGCACCAATGTTAAAACAACAAGCTTTAATGGCGATTGTAGCTCAAGGAGCAACAGCTGTTGATTGCTCTATGGCTACAACTCCAGCAATGTTTATGTCTTTAGTATATGAAGAAACAAAATATGATGGTTCTATGATGATTACTGCAAGCCATCTTCCATTTAATCGCAATGGTATTAAATTCTTTGAACCAGAAAATGGCGGTATGGAAAAGAAAGACCTCACTGATATGCTCAAAATCGCTTGCGAATTGACTGAACAAACAGTGGATATTAGTAATGTAGAAAAATTTGATTTAGTTTCTCTTTATGCTGAAAATCTTTGCACAAAAATCCGTGAAGGTATCAACAGCAAAGACAATTATGATAAACCACTTACAGGCAATCATATCGTAGTAGATGCAGGTAATGGTGCTGGCGGATTTTTTGCACAAAAAGTTTTAGCTCAGTTAGGTGCAGATACTACAGGTAGCTTATACTTAGATCCAGATGGACATTTCCCAAATCACATTCCAAATCCAGAAAATAAAGAAGCTATGGATGCTATTCGCGGTGCAGTGCTTAATAATAAAGCTGATTTAGGCTTGATTTTTGACACTGATGTAGATAGAATGTCTGCTGTATTTAGCGATGGTCAAGAAGTAAATCGTGATGCACTTATTGCTATGATGGCTGCTATCTTAGTGAAAGATTATCCAAATTCCACTATCGTTACGGACTCTGTAACTTCTGATAAATTGACTGCATTTTTAGAAGGTGAATTACATTTAAAACATCATCGTTTCCAACGTGGTTATAAAAATGTAATCAATGAATGCAAACGCTTAAATGAAGAAGGCGTAGTATCTCCACTTGCTATTGAAACAAGTGGTCATGGTGCACTTAAAGAAAATTATTATCTTGATGATGGTGCATATATGGCAGTTAAACTCTTGATTGCTGCAGCTAAAACTAAAGCAGAAGGTAAAACTTTAAATAGCTTGATTGAAAAACTTGAACCACAATTTGAAACAGCAGAATATCGCTTAAAATTAAAAGGTGAAGATTTCAAAGCTTATGGAGCAAAAGTTTTAGAAGCATTTACTGCTCGTGCAAAAGAAAAAGGCTATCATATTGTAACACCAAATTATGAAGGTGTACGCATTAGCTTTAAAGGTGAAGCAAATGGTTGGGCATTGCTTCGTCAATCTTTGCATGATCCTAATATGCCACTTAATGTAGAAGGTAATGGTGAAGGCGATTGTGCAAAAATCACAGCAATGATGAAAGAATTATTAAGCGGTTTTGACCAATTAGATATCTCTGTATTTGACAAATAATAATATAACGGAAAATAACAGAAGTTTATATTATTAATAATAAAAACCTCGAGAAAGGTAGTTTTATGTTTCTCGAGGTTTTTATTTTATATTTGTTTTTTCCATGGATACTTTTGCGTAATTTATAAAATAATTTTTGCTGGTGTGTTTAATTTTTTATTGAAATGTTGTAAACTATAAGGAAACGCATTTGAAAGGAGTATTTTTATGGATTTACATAATTTATTGGTATTTCAAGATTTATTCAATGATGATGTTTTTAGAGATATCGAGAAAACTATTTCTCGAGAAAATTTAAATAAAGGGGCTGTTGCTGCTAAGTTGATTAATAAAGCGGAGCAGTTGGGTTTATCTGGAAATATTATACGTTCATATATGATTTATACTGTGGCTCATCAAAGTAATTGTGTGTCTTATGCAGTGGAAAAATCTGGTGGTAAAATTGGTAAAAGTTTGTATCAAGCTTTTTGTCATGATATTGAATTAATAGAAAAATTATTGCTTTTAAAACCTAGTTTACTTTTGGATTGCGATTTATTAGATGATTATGAACCAACAAATATTAATCAATCTACAGCGTTCAATTTATTAGTAGAAAATCTAGATAAAGCACAGACTAGCAAGGATAAGGCAGATGTTTTTATTAATTATTATAGAACATTTGGCAGTGGAGATATGGCAGATTATCGAGCTTTCCGTTGGGATAGTGATGAGGATAGTTTAGTTGGTATTAAACATTTTGAAACGATGAAGCTTCAAGATTTAATCGGCTATGAATATCAAAAACAAGAATTATTAGCCAATACGAAAGCCTTTGTAGAAGATAAGCCAGCAAATAATGTTTTACTTGTAGGGGCAAGAGGTACAGGAAAATCTTCAGGTGTAAAAGCAGTGGTGAATTCTTTCTTTGATAAGGGTTTGCGTTTAGTTCAATTAACTAAAGAGCAATTAATAGATTTACCTGTTATTATGGAGCGTTTGCGAGATTTTAGCAGTAAGAAATTCATCATTTTCTTAGATGATTTATCTTTTGAAGAATTTGAAGTGGAATATAAATATTTAAAATCAGCAATTGAAGGTGGTGCTTCGGCAAAACCTGAAAATGTACTTATTTATGCTACATCAAATCGCCGTCATTTGATTAAAGAAAGCTATAAAGATAGAGGGGCAAATGATGATGATATGCACCGCAGTGATACATTGAATGAAACTATTTCACTTTCTGATAGATTTGGTTTAATCATCTATTATATGGCACCAAACCAACAAGAATATTTAGATATTGTAGATGGTTTATTAAAACAGCATGACATAGAATTATCTAAAGAAGAATTGCGCGTAAAAGCTGGGGCATGGGAAAAAGAACATTCTGGACGTTCCGGCAGAATAGCACAACAGTTTGTAACACATTATTTAGGGCAAGTTTATAATAAATAATATAAAAAGCACTACACATTATAATTTTTATAATTTGTGTAGTGCTTTTATTGTATAGAGAAAGTATGTAGTGAAAAATTTTGTTTGAGTTTAAGTTAAATGATAGAATTAAATTGATAGAATGTTAAATTTTAAAATAAACTTTATTAAGTATAAATAAAAGGCGGAATTTTTAATAATGAATACAAAGTTAATGGATTTTGTATCAATAAAATTAGATAAAAATGCAAAAAATCCTTTATATGTACAATTATATGAGCAAATAAAATTAATGATAAAACAGCACTTATTATCACCAGGGTATAAGTTACCAGCTGTAAGAAATCTAGCTCAAAATTTGCAAGTAAATCCAAGTACAGTGGTTAATGCTTATAAAGAATTAGAAAAAAATGGTTTTATCTTTAGTAAGCGTGGCAGTGGAAGTTATGTGGCTGAACAAGTGATTAATACTATCGATGAATTAGAAGAGAATAATCACATTCCCATTGATTTAACTGATGACTTAAAAATTTTGCAAGGTCAAAAAAATGTGATAAATATGAGTACGATATCCTTAAATCCGGATATGATTTCTATAGAGTCTTTTAAACAAGTGGTAAATAAAATTTTAGAAAGAGATAAAGGATATGCATTTACATATCAAGACAGTCAAGGCTATTTGCCACTTCGCCAATCAATCACTCAAGAATTGGCGAAAAAAAGAATAAATACAACGCCAGAATATATTCAGATTATTTCAGGTGCACAACAAGGCATAGATATAGTGGCACGTGCTATTTTAAAACATGGAGATATTGTATTTGTAGAAAATCCAACTTATCCAGGTGCGATAGCGGCTTTTCGCTCTTGTGGGGCGAAAATTATAGATATTAAATTGACAAAAGAAGGTATTGACTTAGTTGACCTCGAAAATAAATTAAGGAAATTTAGACCTAAATTGATATATGTGATGCCTAATATTCAAAATCCTACAGGTATATCTTATACAAAAGCTAATTGTCGTCGTTTAATGGGATTGGCTCGTTTTTATAATGCTTATATTTTGGAAGATGATTATATAAGCGGTCTTTGTTATCAAGAAAAATCTCCTATCCCTTTAAAAGCGTATGATACAGATGATCGAGTGATATATATTCGCAGTTTATCAAAGATTTTCATGCCAGGATTAAGACTTGCTTATTTAATCATGCCCCAAGTATTGGCACAGACTTTATTAAATGTAAAACATATTTCAGATATAGCAACTTCTGGACTTACACAGAGAGTTTTTGATTATTATTTGCGTGAAGGATTATGGCAAGAACATTTAAATTCTATTCGCAGTGTGTATAAAACACAATTTGAATTTGCTCTTAGAATGGCAAAAAAATATTTGCCTAAAGATATAGATTATTTAAAACCACAAGGGGGATTATCTTTGTGGCTAAATTTGCCGGATAGATTAAATGCAAGTGAGATAATTGAAAAAGCTAGAAATGAAGGGGTAATAATTTGCGATGGTGCACCATTTTTTGTGCGCAATGCTCCTAATAAACAGATACGTTTGAGTTTTGCCACTTTGTCTTTAGCAGAAATAAATACAGGGATAAAAATAATTCAAAATATAACTAAATCTTAAAGGGGGAATACTTATGAAAATAGGTATTGCTGGAAACGGCAAAATTGTGCATGAAATGATAGGAGCTACAAAAAATATTCAAGATTTAGAAATTGTAGCTATATGTAGTCGACCACAGAGTAGACAAAAAGCAGAAGCAATAGCAAATGAATTTAATATCGCTAAAATATATACAGATTATAATCAAATGCTGGAAGATGGCGAAATAGATTTTATTTATGTAGCTGTAGCTAATAATGTGCATTATGAATATACAAAAAAAGCATTAGAAGCAGGGAAAAACGTCATTTGTGAAAAACCTTTTACCATCACAGCAAAACAGACACAAGAATTAATAGATTTAGCTAAAGCTAAAAATCTATTTTTATTTGAAGCTATAACTATTTTATATGCGCCAAATTATCAATATATAAAAGAAAATTTAGAGCAAATTGGTCAATTGCGTTATGTTCATGCTAATTATGCACAATATTCTAGCCGTTATGATAGATATTTAAATAAAGATGTAGCTCCAGCATTTAGCCCTGAACATGCAGGGGGTGCTTTATATGATTTAAACATTTATAATTTACATTTTGTTATGGGCGTATTAGGCATACCAAAAGAAGTTATTTATCGACCAAACTTAGGTTTTAATGGTATAGATATTTCAGGAACAGCATTATTAGATTATGATAATTACACAGTAGTATGTAGTGCAGCTAAAGATTCTGAAAGTATTAGTGGAATTGTATTTCAGGGTGAAAAAGGTTATATAGAATTAGTAGGTGCACCAAATGAATGTGCATTAATAAGAGTTCATAAAAAGGGCGAAGAAGTAGTATTAATAAATAAAGAAAAATACAATCATCGCATGGTCAATGAATTTGTAGCCTTCACAGAAATATTTAAACAACAAGATTTAGCTACTTGTTATAAAACATTAGAACATAGTTTAAATGTCATGAAAGTATTAGAACAAGCTAGAATAAGTGGCAAAGTAGAATTTTAAGCAAAAAAGCTTCCATTAAATTGTATTGGAAGCTTTTTATATTATATTGTATATTTTACCAGATGTTGACATCCATGATATAGGAATATTTTTAGTTTGTTATTAATAATTAAAAGTAACTTTTTGCTGCATTTATGTAGGTAAGTATAGAAATTGTAATGTAACTCTTTTATATTTTGATGAATATATATAGATTATCAAGGTTTTTATTAAAATTTTATTAAAAAATTTATAATCATGCCAGATTTTTAAAATTGTAAAGGATATACATATATAGAGATAAGTTTTTATAAAGAAAGGTTGATTTCTTATGGGTAAAGTATATATTAAAAATAACGTTTATGTTGTTGCGAAAGTTTCAAGCAAGTATAAAAACAAACTAGATTATTATTTGATTATTCCAGGGAGAGGATATGAATATGCTTTTACAAAAAAATATAAAAAAAGTTGTTATATTTTTTGTAAGTCTCCAATTTTACTTAATAAAGTATTGTATAATAGAAGTCATAATACACCTTTAATGATTTTAAAGAAGTATTTTCATCATAATATGTCATATCTCGTTGATTGTTTGGAGTTGGATGATTTTGTTTTGAAACGAGGTACAAAAAATAAGTATTATAAAGCAGCCTAGATTTTTATAAAATTAATAGAAATTATATAATGCTTGTTTTATCAAGTATCATATAAAAAGTAATAAAGGAGATAAAATTATGAGAAAAGTGTTTTTATCAAATATTGTATTAGTTAGTTTAGTACCAACAAAATATTTTAGTGATGATTTAAATTTAAATGGTAAAAATTATAAATTTCCTCTTAGTTATTTGATAAATAGTGAAGTTAAGGCTAAAGATGAAGTGGTTATTATAACTGGTGTGGAAAAAAGTGTAAATGGAAAAAACAGAGCTGAAGAATATTATGCTTTATATAAGAACGAAATTGAAGAAATTTTAAAAGAACGAGATGTAAATATAAAATTTATTGAAATATGGCAAAAAAATAAATTTGATTCTTTAACATTTAATGAATTTTTTAAGGAAATAGCAGATAATATACATGATGATGACATTTTATATGCTGATATTACTTTTGGGATGAAACCATATACTATTAGTTTGTTTGTGGCTTTGTCGTATATTACAAAAGCTGCTGTTAATGTAGATTTGGATACAATTATTTATGCTGGCAGATACAATGGAACAGATGAAATTAAAGATATAAATTGTTCACAAATTTACGATTTGACAGGATTGTTTTATCTTAATGCATTATCAGGAAGGGCTGTACAAGGACAGAGAGAAGAGTTAGATAATTTATTAAAATTTATTATTGAGTGATATTTGAATATTTATTAATAGTGTAAAATAGGAGAGATAAATATGCCAGAATATCAATCTGTATCAGATATAGAAAATATTGTAAGAACTTTAAAATTTGATTTTAAAGATAATAAAAATTTTAATAGGGTTAAGTTAAAAGCAAAATTAATAGCTAAATTAAAAGATTTAGTAAAATTAATGAAATTAATGAGCTTTAATGAAAATAATGAAAAAAGTTATGATGCTAAATTGTTTAATTGTGCTTTTCAAAAAGCTTTTGAACGATATGGAGAAAAGGGAAAAAATGGAAAAATAATATCATTTTGGTTATTATTTCAAGATGAACAAATAAATAAAATAGCAGATGATTTAAAATTTGGTTATTTTGGCTGTATTGAAGAACTAAAATTTTTAGAAAATAGATTGATTAATTTTTTATTAATACGTAAAAATTTTAAAATGTTTAGCTCTCTATATATAAGTGAGAAAGGAACAATGAAAGATTTTAAAAATAATAGTAGATATAGTGGTGAAATATTTGCTAAAACATATAAGGATTGTTTAAGAAAATATGGTGAAGAATATGAAATAGATGGAAAGATAAAGCCATTTATGAAATTGTTTAATGAATGTTATAATACGAAAAATCAGGAATTAAAGGCAGAAAAATTCGAAGATGAATGCGGACTAGAAAAAGAAATGAAAAAAGCAAATTTAGATGGCATTTTAAAGGATTTTCAGAAAAAAATAGGTAGTAAAATAAAAAAGAAGAATTATAAATATGATAATTATAAAAGATTTTTTGAAAAAAATAATGCAAATGAAAAAGAATTAAAATCTTTGGAAAAAGCTTTTAGTGATAAATATATTACGGAAGAGAGTAATTATATAGAAACAAATAAAAAAAATAATAAGATGAAATATTCATTGGCAGATAAACTCTCTATAAGAAAAATAGAGGAAAAAAATAATATTTTGAAGGAATTGATATTTTTATTAGATAAAGCGGATATTAAATTAAGAAAAAATAAAGGTTTATATAAATATTTTAGATGTTATGTTAGCATAAAAATTATAGAAGAAGAAGGTTATGATATGGCGCTTAATTCATATATATATGTAAATTTTATACGATATTATTATAATAACAAATCTAAATATTTAAATGAAAAATTGAAATTAAATGAAGATGAACTAATAGGTAGCTATTTAAATAAAAAGCCAGAGACTATACGTAAAATTTATAGAAAAAAATTAGAAAGTATATTGTTAAAATTGATATAAGATTTTGTTGTTAAATTTAAATAAGGCGGTGTAATTATGGTTAAAAACATAGTTTTATTTATAATGAGTTTATATCGTGATGATAGTGTTGAGAAAGAATACACAGATGATAGTAATTTATTTAAGGCTAATTGTAAACACACTAATGAAACAGCATTGAAGTATATAGCATGGAAATTAAGTCAAGAACAGCAACAGATAGATGAGATATATGCTTTTATTTCTGAACAAGTGCGAGAAACATCTTTAGATAAATTTAAAGAACTCATACAAGATGAATATTATAAAGATAAGATAATTGATGTACCGCTTTATAACAATGGAGAAATGAAAGGCTCTTTTAAAAGCATATCTGAAATGTTTGATAAATTGCAGGCTTATAAAGAAAAGAATCCTGATGATACAGTAGTTATCCATGTAGATATGACTGGTGGTTTAAGACATGCTTCAATGTTGATGTTGGCATTGATTAGAATGTTAAAATATATAGGTATGGAACTTGGTTTGGTTTTGTATGTGAATTTTAATACTGCAAAGATAGAAAATGCTAGTGATATCATGGATATGTTTACATTACTAGGTGGAGCAGAAGAATTTAATTCATTTGGCAGTGTAAATCAAATTCAAAATTATTTTGATAAGTTAAATAGTAAAAAACTAAGAACAAGTTCATCAGCACTTGAATTATTATTAGAAGAGATGAGAGATTTTTCAGAGGCAATAAAAGTTTGCACAAACTATAAAGATATGACAAATGTATTATCTTTATTAGGAGAAGCTTTAAGTATTTATAAAAGAATAATAAAGCTAAAGGCTAATAGATTGAGTGAACAAGAATTGTTTTTTGCTAAATTAATATTAGTAATAGAGAAAACATACGCAGATATATTGCCTAAAGATAATAAGCCTAGTAGTGTACCTGCTATTATAAAATGGTGTGCTAAAAGAGATTTTTTACAAGCAGCAATAACTTTTTATACAGAATGGATACCAGTATATTTAATTGAAAATAAATTAGTAATAATAAAAGATGCTTCTATTGAAGAAGAATGTAGAAAAAATAAAGCTTGGTCAAACTGGCAAGTTAATTTTTTTAAAAACTATAGAAAAGAAGAAATACAAACAAATACGGAGAATATAGAAATAAATGAGTTAACTTATAATACAATTAGAATATTGATTGATAGAGGATTATCAGCTACAAAAATTTTAGGAAAAATAAAAGGAAAGAATAAAATTTTTGATAAATTTTTAGAAGAAATAGTAAAATTTATTAAACAATTTGATAAAGCCTCAGAAAAACTTCGTTTTAATAAAAAGGTTGATAGCCTAGCAAAAGATAATGTAATAAAGTATATTTTAAAAGAGAGTATGCCTAAGAACCATTTAGGTGATTTTAAATCATATTTGGCAAAAAGAGTCAGTCGTGAAGATGGTAATTTAGAAGCAGTTATTTTAAATGCTGTTAAAAATGTTGATAAAGATAAAATAATAGCATATTTTGGGTTAAAAGAGGATAAGAAATTAACTACTGGAGAAAAATCAAAAGAGCGAAAAGAAGTATTCAAGGAGATGTTAGAAAAAAATATTATAGAGACAAGATTGCCTAAAGAACGATTATTACAATTTGTAGAAGAGTATTCTAATTATGTTAATGATTGGCGTAATCAAGTTAGTCATGCTAATAGTTTGGCAGCTAGTAGAGAAAGTAATTTTGATATAGCACAGGCAATAATCAATAGTGTTAATTTAATAGATGAAAAATTTTAATAAAAAAAAACGGCATGATATCATTTTTCATGCCGTTTTTTAGTAAAAATAGGTGATAGATATAATATAACAATGATGAGGTGATATTTATGAAAAAATATGTAATGATAATAGTATGCCTTTTGTGTAGTTTATGGTGGGCAGTAGCATCAGCACAATCAGTAAATGTATCTGGTCATGGTATGAATTATGATGAAGCAGAAAGAGATGCACTTAGAAATGCAATAGAGCAAGCAGTTGGTACTATGGTAGATTCGACTACATTAGTCAAAAATGGCATGTTACTTAATGATGAGATTTATAAATTTTCTAAAGGTTATATCACTAATTATCAAGTGATAAATAAAAGATGGCTTGAAGATGGTTTGTATGAAGTTAATATTTTAGCTGATGTGGATACAAATCCTAATTCGAAATTGATGAATGAGCTTACAAGACTGGGTATAATTAATCGTCAACTTCGTGACCCAAAGATTGCGGTTATAATTCCTGAATATCATATCAGAGCAAAAATTCCTGACCCTGCTGGTGAAACGGCTGTAATCAATAAATTGATAGAAGCTGGATTTAGTAGAATAGTGTATGCAGAAGGTATGAGAGATACTATTGGCAAGTTAGATTATTTGACAAATCAAGATATGCAAAATATCGCTAATAATTTAAATGTAGATATATTAGTAGTAGGTGAAGCTTTTAGTGAAGGTGTTGGTGATGTAAGTAAGTTTATTGGTAATGGCAGAGGAAGAAATACAGGGATTTTATCATGCAATGCTCGTTTAGAAGCTAAAATCTTTATAGCAAAAACGGGACAAATAATTTCTGCTAATGGCACTTATGGCAAAGCTGCTGATGTAACAGAATTTATAGCAGGGAAAAAAGCATTGAATAATGCTGGTGAAAAAATGGGAGATTATATTGTAGAAAAGCTTTTAAATTATGGTAGTGGAAATACACAAAATATAGAACTAAAAGTTATAACCACTGATTATAATAAAGTGAATATGGTAAATAACGCTTTACAGAATATTCGAGGAGTAAATTCAGCAAGGGTAAATAGTTATAATGAAGGTACAGCAACTATTGATATAAAATATTCAGGAACACCACAGAATATTTATAATCAGTTAATTCAAAATATAAATTGCAATCTTAAACTGCAACAAATTACGTATAATACTTTAACGATAGTAGTATATTAAGTTTTATTTACCAGCCGAAAAAGTAAAAAACCTATAATATCAAGCATTAAAAAAAATAGGCAGAAAACTGAAATCGGCTGGTAAGATTTCTATGAAAGATTGAAAAATAAGGATATATAGGCTATAATGAAGGAAAAGAATATTGATTTTACTGTGGTTAAGCATTAACATTGTACGGTCTCACCTAAGGAGTAGGTGCAACTATATTTATCCATGCTCCTGTTAAGCATTAACATTGTACGGTCTCACCGCCAATCTCTCCGGGAGACGCACCAAACATTAATGGTTGTTAAGCATTAACATTGTACGGTCTCACCGACAAATGGACTACAGTTTTATACTTTAGTAGATACCGGTTAAGCATTAACATTGTACGGTCTCACCGTAATAAGGGAATACTTTTCCAAGCAAAACATTACTAGTTAAGCATTAACATTGTACGGTCTCACCTCATATATCTATGGTAAGAAACCTATCGGTGCAAAAGTTAAGCATTAACATTGTACGGTCTCACCACAAGAATGCCATTTTGTAATTTACCATTACCACGTTAAGCATTAACATTGTACGGTCTCACCGCAAAAAAATGTCTGAGGGTTCTGTTATCGGCGCTGGGTTAAGCATTAACATTGTACGGTCTCACCGAAAATTGCTCGCTACCAGCAATAAAGTAATCATATGTTAAGCATTAACATTGTACGGTCTCGTTATTGATTCATTATGTTCCTGCCAATCTTTGGTAATTGGGTTAAGCATTAACAATGTATAATGTAATTTAGGTTGTAGGATTGTGCTAAATGTATTTATGATGAATTATTGATTAATATTAACAAGTGATGCTTAGTAGTAAAATGAAAGAAAGACATAACTTAGATTAAAAGTTATGTCTTTTTTTATAAAAATTTTTAAAAACCGTGCCGAATTTTGGAAAAAGTAGGTGATATATAAAATAGATATTAAAGAGGGTGATGAAAAAATAAATGAATATTAAATTTAAAGGTAAACTAAAAATTTTTGATTAAGATTGGAGTTAGTATTATGAAAAACAAAGCAAATGAAATTAAAACAAAAATTTGTATTCCGAAAGGGTTTTTTGGCGGAAATTGTTCAGGTTGTCGGTATTGGGAAGAATATAATAGAGACTCAAGCGGTAGAGCATTTTGTAGTTATTATGATAATTGGTATTATCCATCAGAAAGACGAGGTTGCTTTGCTCGGAAGGAATAAAAGAAGATGAGTTTTTGCCAGCCGAAAAAGTAAAAAACCTATGAAATTAAGCATTAAAAAGGATAGGCAGAAAACTGAAATCGGCTGGTAAGATTTATATTAAAGATTGAAAAATAAGGATATATAAGATATAATGAAGAAAAAGAATATTGATTTTATTGCGGTTAAGCATTAACATTGTACGGTCCCGGTAAATATCTGTCTTCAACACATACTTATAAATAGCTTCGTTAAGCATTAACATTGTACGGTCCCGGTCCCATGTATTGAGCAACATCTGTGTTAAGTATTAATATTGTATAATGTGATTTAGATTGTAGTGTTGTGTTAAATGAATTTATGGTGAATCTTTGATTAATATTAACAAGTGATGCTTGGCAATAAAATGAAAGAAAGACATAACTTAGATTAAAGTTATGTCTTTTTTTTTATAAAAATTTTTAAAAACTGTGCTAGATTTTAGAAAAAGTAGAAGATATATATAGTAAAGATTAAAAAGGGTGATTAAAAAAATGAGTTTTTATCAATCGAAAAAGTAAAAAGCCTATAAAATCAAGCATTAAGAAGGATAGGCAGAAAACTGAAATCGGCTGGTAAAATTTCTATGAAAGATTGAAAAATAAAGATATATAAGCTATAATGAAGGAAAAGAATATTGATTTTACTGTTGTTAAGCATTAACATTGTACGGTCTCCTGTTGTCAGTCGTAACAGTTACATCAAGTGTACTGTTAGTTAAGCATTAACATTGTACGGTCTCCAGTGACCATATAAATACTCAAGTTGATGATACTGATGTGTTAAGTATTAACATTGTACAATGTGATTTAGATTGTAGAATTATGCTAAATGTATTTATGATGAATTATTGATTAATATTAACAAGTGATGCTTAGCAGTAAAATGAAAGAAAGACATAACTTAGATTAAAGTTATGTCTTTTTTTATAAAAATTTTTAAAAAGAATGCCAGATTTTAGAAAAAGTAGAGGATATATATAATAGAAAGCAATAAAAATGTAAATAAGAACACTCCTTTTGATTTTCGGTATAGGTTATTTGATAGCTTATACCGAAAACTTTTTTTAATAAATAATGCCGAATTTTAAATTTGCTAGGTAATATATACAGTAGAGATTAAAGATGATATTGAAAAAATAAATATAAAAATAAAATAAAGTTTTATAGATAAGATGGGAGATTTTATGATGAAAATAAAAACAAGTATCTTTAAAGAAATTATAGAAAGTCCTGCACCGCCCCCAGAAGTTGGAGGTATAATCGGTGGCAAAGAAGATATTATTACTTGTTACTTTGCAGATGAAGGCAGTAAGGAAAATTGCTATGATTCATATTATCCAAGTACAGATTTATTAAATAAACAGATAGAGAAGTGGCAAGATGAGAAAATAGATTTTTATGGAATTTATCATACACATTTTGCTGGTGATGATGGTTTATCTAGCAGTGACCGTAGATACATTGTCAATATAATGCAAGCAATGCCATCACAAATACAGTATTTATATTTTCCTATAGTATTTAAAAATAATATGCTTATATATAAAGCTATACGTGAAAATAATATAGTGAAGATAGTTCAAGAAGATATTGAAATAATTTAAAAAAATTTACCAGCCGAAAAAGTAAAAAGCCTATAATATCAAGCATTAAAAAAATAGGCAGAAAACTGAAATTGGCTGGTAAAATTTCTATGAAAGATTGAAAAATAAGGATATATAAGCTATAATGAAGGAAAAGAATATTGATTTTACTGCGATTAAGCATTAACATTGTACGGTCTCCTTTTTGATTTATCTTGTAATAAGGTGCTGTCATCTATTGTTAAGCATTAACATTGTACGGTCTCCTTAAGAAGTCCCGCCAGATGAAGAAATACCATTTTGATTGTTAAGCATTAACATTGTACAATGTGATTTAGATTGTAGTGTTGTGCTAAATGTATTTATGGTGAATTATTGATTAATATTAACAAGTGATGCTTATCAGTAAAATGAAAGAAGACATAACTTAGATTAAAGTTATGTCTTTTTTTTATAAAAATTTTTAAAAACTGTGCCGAATTTTAGAAAAAGTAGAGGATATATAAAATAGAAAGCAATAAAAATGTAAATAGAAACACTCCTTTTGATTTTCGGTATAGGTTATTTGATAGCTTATACCGAAAACTTTTTTTAATAAATAATGCCGATTTTTAAATTTGATAGGGGATATATAGAGTAGAGGTTAAAGATGATAATAGAAAATAAATAGGGAATAGAAAAGAAAGAGATAATATAGATTAAAAGTTAGTTTTTATAAAAAATTTTTTAAAAACAATGCCAGATTTTGGAAAAAGCAGAGGATATATAAAGTAGAGATTAAAGATGATAATAAAAAATAAATAGGAAATAGAAAAAAAGATATAACATAGATAAAAAATTTTAAAAACAATGCCAGATTTTAGAAAAAATGGAAGATATATATATTAGAGAATTGATGAGGTGGTAATCATGAAAACTTGGATGAAAAATTTAATTTTATCAATATTGGCTATAATAGCAGTAATTATTTTTCATGAACAAATATGGCAGGGTATATTATATGTTTTAAGTTTTTTTCTAGGTTTAATAATAGATTTTGTCAGTCTTTTAGTCGTAATTGGTGTCGGTATGTATATTATCTTAGATTTACTTAGTTAGATAAAATTAAAAATTTTTATAAAAATTTTAGAAACTTAATGCCGAATTTTAGAAAAATAAGAGTATATATATAATGAAAGGAGGTGATAAGGAAAAAATTTAATGGTTAATGGTTAATTTTTATTGATTTTTTTTATGGAGGTCTTATTATGAAAAAGTATTTTGTACAATTTATCAGCTTAGCAGTATTTGTCATGATTTTAGGTACAAGTCTTGTAAGTGAAGCGGCAATGAAAACTGTAGCAGTAGGTAATTTCATTGACGGTACAAGCAGTAGGTATGGCAAGATGATTTGCGAACAATTACAATCAAGTATTCAAAATGGATTAGTGCAAAATAAGAATTATACAGTAGTAGAACGTAGTAATCTTGACCAAATTTTTAAAGAATTAGGTTTACAAAATTCGGGTGTAGTGGATAGTTCCTCCGCTATAGAAATCGGTAATTTATCTGGAGCTGATTACACCTTGATGGGCAAGGTTGTTGAAGCAGAAATAAATCCATACAATAACTTAGCTTATGAGGGATTAAAAGCAAAGGTAGCAGTTTCGGTGCAGATTGTAGATAACACAACTGGACGCATAATAAGTTCTGATATGATATCTGATACTGATAGCAGTGCTACTAAAAATAACTTAAAGAGTTTTATCAAAAGTGATTTAGTGCCAGGTCATATGAGTGTAAATCGCGATAGCCTTATCTACAACGCAGCAGAAAAAGTAGCTAATAAAGTCTTAGAAAGAATGAATGATATGAATCCTTTAGTAGGCATGGTAGTCGCAGTTAACACAGATGAAGATACTGTAACTTTTGATTTAGGATATGATGATGGAGTAAAGGAAGGAGATATTTATACGATTTATACTGAAACAGAACCAATAGTTCATCCAGTAACAGGAGAAATCCTTGGCGTTGATGAAAAATATGTAGGTACTGTTAAAGTTGAAGAAGTAAGAAATAATCTTTCAATAGCTAAAATAAAAGATTGTGATGTAATTCCAATGAAAAAAGACAAAATAAGAAGAGGGGAATAAATAAGCTCCTCTGAAATTTCGGTATAGGTTATATTTCATAGCTTATACCGAAATTTTTTAAAGTTTGAGTAGAATAATATGCCGAATTTTAGATTTGCTAGGTAATATATACAGTAGAAATTAAAGAGGGTGATTAAAAAATAAACAAATATAAAACTTAAAAATAAACTAAAATTTTTTGATTAAGATTGGAGTAATCATTATGAAAAACAAAGTAAACGAAATCAAAACTAAAATTTGTATTCCTAAAGGATTTTTTGGTGGAAATTGTTCAGATTGTATTCATTGGGAAGAATATAATAGAGCTTCAGATGGTAGGGCATATTGCAGTTATTATGATAATTGGTATTATCCATCTGAAAGACGAGGCTGTTTTGCTTATGAAAGAAATTGGTAAAAGTTAGTACTCCTTAATTGATTTTATATAGAGTTATTTGTATTTCATGAGCATAAGTTACATATAGTAGCTTATGCTCAAAATTCTTTTAGTTTTTTATTTAGATTAAAAGGTTAGAAAGGATGTATTTTTTATGAAAAAAACAATTATTACTTTTGTATTATTAGCTATGGTAGCATTAGTGCCTACAGTAAGTTTTGCTAGTGAAAATTCAAATAAAGCGATAGAAGAACTTAAAGATGTATCATGGGGTGAAAGTTATCATGAATTTTCCACAAAATATTCAACAACACCATTATTATCAGTATACGAAATAACCTTAGATAAGAAGATAAATTTATATGGTCAAGAAATGGATACAAAAGCTAGAGCATATTTTGGTGATGATAAATTATTTATAATGCAATATTGTTTTCCAGAAAAATTGACCGATGAAGAATTTGACAAAGTAACTGAGATTATGAATAAAGAACTTGGTGAAATAGTAGCAAAACAAGAAAATAATATATTAGGTGAAATGAGAGGTTGGAAAGATGATGATAAGCTTGTTGCATTAAGTAAAGAAGGTATTTATTATTTAGATTTCAATTTTCTGGATACAGATGAGCTTAGTTCATTGGAAAAAATAAAATCTTTAAATATTAATAATAAATAATAGGATTGTATGAAATCATGCACTTTAGAAATTTTTAGCGGTTTTTAGAGTGCATGATTTTTATGCATAAATGTTGTTTTAGTTGTAAATAGATCTGGAGGAATTCTTATGAAAAAAACATTAATAGTTTTAACTAGTGTTGCTTTATTTAGTTTTGGTGCTGGTATTTTACCAGTTAATACTTACTTTGCACCTATAAAGGCATCGGCACAATATCAAAATCCAGCTTATACGCAGACTGAAACAATAACAGCCGATGGCTATGGTGTATTACCGCAAAATAGACCATTTGGTCAAGCAAAATTAATGGCAAGAAGAGCAGCAGTTGTAGAAGCTCAACGTAATTTATTAGAAACAGTAAAAGATGTAGCTATTGATTCAGAAACAAATGTAGAAATGTCTATGACTTTAAATGATACTATACATTCAGAAATTAGTGGCGTTATCAGAGGTGCTAGAGTAATAGATGAAGAATATATCCCTGAAGATGGCATTTATCGAGTTACAATGTCTGTGCCAATGTATGGTGTGGGAAGTTTAGGTCAAGTGGTTTTTGATAATGTAATCGGTAATAATCAAAAAGTGCCTGTGCCAGCTCCTAGTCCAGCATATAATCCGTCTACTCAACTCAATGGCAATTATACCGGTCTTGTAATCAGAGCTAGAGGTGCAGGTCTTGTCAGAACTTTTTGCCCTGCTATTTATGATACTTCGGGTAGAGCTATTTATGGTGTATATAATGTAGATAAAAAATACGCAATAGATTATGGTGTTGTCGGTTATGCTCAAGGACCACAAGGTTGGGATAAAGTACGCATGGGAACTTCCCGTGCGGGCAGTAATCCTCTTGTAGTCGACATTGTAGAAGTTCGTCAACGTGTGGCTAATAAATGTGATGTAGTAATTTCCGTAGAAGATGCAGATAGAATATTAGCAGAAAATAGATATAGCCATTTTCTTGACAATTATGCTGTAATGTTCGAGATTTAAAAGATATTAAAATAAAAGAATAGCCGGATGAAATTTTCATTGGGCTATTCTTTTATCAAAAATAATATTTAATTTTTTATAAACTTAAAAAAATCATGCTGAATTTTAGAAGAAGGAAGAGATATATATAATAGAAAGAGATAAAGAAATATAGATTAGATTAAAAATAAGAAGGGAGAAATTATTATGGATAAGAGATTTAAGCGGTAGAGTACATTGCAGATATTATGATGATTGGTATTTATTCATTAGAAAGACGAGTTTTGCTCGAAGAGATTGAAACAAAATAAAAATTTACCAGCCGAAAAAGTAAAAAGCCTATAATATCAAGCATTAAAAAGGATAAGCAGAAAACTGAAATCGGCTGGTAAAATTTCTATGAAAGATTGAAAAATAAGGATATATAAGCTATAATGAAGAAAAAGAATATTGATTTTACTGCGGTTAAGCATTAACATTGTACGGTCTCATCTTCTGTAGCAAAATTTCTTTCAACTTTAGAATCATGTTAAGCATTAACATTGTACGGTCTCATCACTATTGCAATCAGATAATTTAAATGGAGAAACAAAGTTAAGCATTAACATTGTACGGTCTCATCAATGATACGTATAAACGGTTCTGTAGTTGGTGCTATGTTAAGCATTAACATTGTACGGTCTCGTAGTAAAAACCTCTTTACTCTAAAACATATTCTTTCGGTTAAGCATTAACATTGTACGGTCTCGTAGGTATTAGTGGCGCCACTGCAAATGTTAAAGCATTAACATTGTACGGTCTCGTAGGTGGTACACGCTATACAGAAATTTTAAGAGCACAGTTAAGCATTAACATTGTACGGTCTCGTTAACAAGATTTGATTTTTACTGGCCTGCACTTGCCGTTAAGCATTAACATTGTACGGTCTCGTCGCTGTATCCACGTGTCCAGTCATTATGTTTAAAGAATGGTTAAGCATTAACAATGTGTAATGTGATTTAGGTTGTAGAATTATGCTAAATGTATTTATGGTGAATTTTTGATTAATATTAACAAGTGATGCTTAGCAGTAAAATGAAAGAAAGACATAACTTAAATTAAAGTTATGTCTTTTTTTTATAAAAAATTAAAAAAAACATGCCGAATTTTGGAAAAAACAGGAGATATATATAATAAGATAATGATTTAAAAGAGAGGAAGATATTTATGAAAAAATTATTGATGGCTTGGGTTTTAGCGATTGTAATTTGTTTACAAAGTGGTGTTAGTATGGCTGCTACTGAAGATATGGCAAAAATAGATAGTATAGAAGTAAAAGAATTAGGATTAAATCTTATAAAAGTTGAAATGCCTTTAGAAAAAGGTTTTGAAAGTATTTATGGACAAGATTATGCACCACTTACAATTCTTGTTTACAATGATAAAGGCAAGATGATAGCAATAGATGAACCTTTTGCACATAAATTGACATCTGAAAAATACGATTATGTAAAAGAACAGATGATAAAAAAACTTGGTGAGCCAGATAAAATTGAGAAATTAGCAGATAATACAATAACTATTTGGTATACAGATGATAAAAAAAATATAGATATTGTTTTAAATTCAAAATCAATAACGCAGTTTTTTCGACAAGATGATGCAGATATATTAAAAAAATATAAATCATCTATGCAAATTAAAGATTTTATAAATTGTATTGTTAGTCAATACTAAAAAAATATATAATTTTGTTTTGATGGAAATGTCTATAAATAATACATTAAAAGAGAGGAAGGATTTTCATGAAAAGAATTTTTTTATTGATTGTTTCCTTATGTATGTTCAGCTCTGCGTGTATGGCAAGTCCAGTTTATTATTATAATTATTCCAATACATCTAATTATGTTTATGAACCTAATACGGATAAAAATTATGCTCAATCGGTTGTAGACCTTGTCAATCGAGAACGATTAAAAGCAGGGGTAAGACCATTGATATTAAATCCATATTTATGTAGCAGGTCGGATATAAGGGCTAATGAATTGGCGACAATTTTTGCTCATACTCGTCCTGATGGCAGTCAGTTTTATACGGTATTAGATAGAAGAAAATTCCATTATATGACAGCTGGTGAAAATGCAGCAGCTGGTGCTAGTTCGCCTCAAGAAGTAGTAGATATCTGGATGAATTCTTCAGGACATAGACAAAATATCTTAAATCCTAAATTTCGCTATATAGGTGTAGGTTATGCTTATGTGCCTAATAGTCAGTATAATAATTATTGGATACAGATATTTTCAGATTAATTTGCCTCCATTCTAATTAACATAAATGTTGCTCCTAGGCATAGGTTATAGTTTTATATAGCCTATGCCAAAAATTAAATATTTATTTCGTGATTGTATGTTTTGAAAGGAATTTTTTTATGAAAAAAGAAATGACACCTGTAATTACATCAATGATAAAGCGTATAAAATCTGCGGGTTATGAATTTAATATATATAATCAAATCGAATCATTCTGTATAGAAAGTATGATAAACAGTATGAAACTGGGTATTGCTAAAGAAAAATCATTAAAAAAGAGTTTTAGTGGTCAAGAGCTTATGCCTTTTGCTTTTAGGTTTTACAATTGTGATAGTGAGATGATAGTAATTCAGTTGCCATTTAAACATAAATTGATAGATGAACAATTTGAAAGTATAGAAAAAAATATTGGTAAACCCGATAAAATAAAAAAAAATAAGGAAGATACTATGGCGATTTGGTATTTTGTTGTTGATGAAAAAGAAAGGGCGTATATGCTAAATTCAAGTGCTTTTATTATTGTTGAAGTAGATAGTGTTATAAAAATTTTAGATTCATTTAATTTGCCAATGGAAATAGAGGATTTTGTAAATGTAGTTATTTCTTTAGATAAAGAAACACCAGAAGATTACGAAGATGAAAGGATTGCTCAAAACTTTGAATATATACTTTGCTAAAAGTCTCCGAAAGATTTTGGCTCTTTATATGATTAAGAGGCTGTACCGTATACATTAGCAATTAATGTGGAGGGCAGTGGAATGATAGCAATGGATATATCTTTTTTGACATACTCCCCATGCCTAAAGACAGGGGATTCTTGGATACAAACGATACTTGCCTACTAAAATAGCAGGTCTTACTATATCTCTCCAAAGAAGGTTGATGCCCCAA
>NZ_CFQVBI010000017.1:0-9180 GCF_986095205.1 Megamonas sp.
ATATAGTAAGACCTGCTATTTTAGTAGGCAAGTATCGTTTGTATCCAAGAATCCCCTGCATTTAGGCATGGGGAGTATGTCAAAAATAAAAAATATGCGATATTTATATAAATCAATAGCCGAAAGGATGTGTATCTCATGAAAACTACTTTAAAGAAAAAACTTACAGCTGCTATTTTAGCTGGCTGTAGTACATTTATATTAAGTGGTGTAGCACTAGCTAATCCTCCGCAACCACCACCTCCTCCACCTACAGAATTAGCACAAAGACCAACACCACCACCTCCTCCACCTAGACCATTTGTACACAACGAAGAAGTACAAAATTATTGCACACAATTTGAAAGTGATTATTCTTGGATGTATCTATCCACACGTGAAGATGCTGCAAGAGATTTTGTATCTGTAGATAAAGCTTTAGAACGCAATACTATTTCCACTAATCAAGCTACTAAATTGAAAAAAGAAATCATCAGTTTTTATAAAGACAGACAAAAATATGAAGATAAAGCTCGTAAATTAGACCGCAGAGATGCTAGAGAATATCGTCAAGAAAATCGTGAACATTTCTCCTTACGTGCTAATATAGCAGATATCTCCGAAAGCACTACTATCCCTGTAGATACTTTAAAACGCATCTTAGCTAAACCTGATCCTAAAAAAATGAAACCAACTAAAGCTCGTGATGATTTATCTGAACGTTTAGCAAAATTCACTAATCAATTAGTAGCTGATGGAAAAATCACTCAGGATGAAGTAAATATCCTTGATGAATATATGCAATCTGGTAGAGATAAATTAGCTAATATGACAAAAGAAGAACGCCGTGAATATTTAGCTGATTATCGTCAATTAACTGATGAACAACGTTTAGCTAAAATTTCTGAAGGAACTGGCATTTCTCCAGAAAGATTACAACAAATTTTCACTGCTTTTAAAGAAGCCGTAAAAGATAAATTACAGACTAAAATTCAAGATTAAAATTAATTTAACTAAAAATGCCTAGAAGCTATAACTTCTAGGCATTTTTTATTTCATAAGTATTATAAATATCTAATATATATATATACACTAGCTACAATAATAGATAAAATCATGAGTGGAAAAGCTATTTTTAAATAACTTACAAAAGATAATTTTTCTCCATGTGCACTTGCCATGCCAGCTACTACAACGTTAGCACTTGCACCGATAAGTGTACCATTACCACCAAGACAAGCACCTAAAGACAATGCCCACCAAAGTGGTTCAAGATTTGTCATACCCATTGCACCCATTTCTTTAATCATTGGAATGAGTGTAGCTACAAATGGGATGTTATCAATAAAGGCTGAAGCAATTGCACTGAGCCATAAAATAAGCATTGTGGAAGCTGTAACATTTCCAGATGTTATTTTTATAGCTTCAGCAGCCATAGCTTTAATAACGCCAGTTTCTACTAAACCGCCAACTAAAATGAATAAGCCCACAAAGAAGAAAATAGCAAGCCATTCCAAACGACTTAAGATATTTGCAATTCTTTTTTCACGTCTACTTACAGTGATCAACATCAATATAGAAGCACCTGCTAAAGCTACAGTTGCTGATTCTAAACCAAGTTGAGCATGGAACATAAAAGTAATGATAGTCAAGAATAACACTGTTAAACATTTTTTCAATAACAATGTATCTTTTAATTCTTCTTTTTCATTCATTGCCATTACTTGTTCTTGTAATGCAGTTGTAGTATGCAATTTTTTATGATATATAGCAATGATTATGGCTATAGTAATAGCAAAAATGACAACACAGATATCACCTAAATTAGTCAAAAATGCCATAAAGTCCATTTCGGGGACAGCACTACCAATCATAATATTTGGTGGATCACCAATAAGTGTAGCTGTACCACCGATATTTGAAGACATAATCTGTGCAATCAAAAATGGCTGTACTGGTATTTTTAGCTGTGCTGTAATACTAAAAGTTACAGGTACTGTCAATAAAACAGTAGTTACATTGTCTAAAAAAGCAGAACAAACAGCTGTGAGTGCAGATAATGCTACTAATAATTTCACTGGGTTGGCTTTTACTTTTTTTGCTGCCCAAATAGCCAAATAATTAAACAATCCTGTTTCACTGGTAATATTGACCATAATCATCATACCAGTAAGCAAACCAATCGTATTAAAATCAATGTGATGGATTGCTTGGTCTTGTGATAATATGCCCATAATAATCATAACCATAGCACCTGTCAAAGCCACTATAGTACGATGTATTTTCTCAGAAATAATCAACATATAGGCAATGACAAATACAGCTATAGCTATATAAGCACTACTATCCATCAATAATCACTTTCTTTCCTAAAAGATATTTATAATTATTTAAAATCTACTTAAATAAATTTTAAATATTATACATACTAATAGCTAAATCACTTAAATATGATTTATAAAATTTTATCTTATTATTTTGTATATAAAATCTAGGTACACGACGAGAAATCATGCAAGTTATTTCATAATTTATAGTTCCCAATTTTTCAGCCAATTCATCAGCTAAAATACATTCATCACCTTGTTTACCAAAGAGAACTACTTCATCGCCTACTTGTACATTTTCAATATCTGTAACATCAACCATGCACTGGTCCATGCAGATATTGCCTACTACTTTTGCACGTTTACCATGTATCAATACTTCTGCTTTTCCAGATAATAATCTAGTATAGCCATCAGCATAACCTACAGGTATAGTGGCAATCACGCGAGTATCTTTGGCTATAAATTTATGACCATAACTTACACCTTCGCCAGCATGTATAGTTTTTACATGTGTTACTTCACATTTAAAGCTCATAGCTGGTTTTAAGCCAGTATCGCTGATATCAACTTCATCTGATGGTGCCATGCCATATAATATCACTCCAGCACGTACCATATCATAATGATATTCTGGTAAATCAATGATAGTAGCACTATTAGCACAATGATGTACATTGACCTTCACTCCAGCTTTTGCCACTTCATCACAAACCCATTTAAAACGTTTATATTGAGTATGTGTAAAAGTTTTATCTGCACAATCGGCTAAACAAAAATGAGTGAACATACCTTCTATTTTTACATTAGGTAACTTGCTTATTTTTACAATTTCTTCTACAGCTTCTTTCGTTGGTTGATAGCCAATGCGTTGCATACCGCTATCTATAGCTATATGAAATACCACTTCACTTTGTTGTTTTACAGCTTCCTCAGAAAAAAGTCTTGCCTGTTCATAATCAAAGATACATACATCAATTCCATAAGCAATAGCTTCACTAGCTCTCACTGGATTTGTATAACCCAAGATAAAAATAGGAGCTATAATACCTTGATGACGAAGTTCTAGCCCTTCATCTAAACGTGCTACAGCCAATCTATCAGCACCATTTTCCAATAAAGTTTTAGCTAAAGTTACAGAACCATGACCATAAGCATCTGCTTTAATTACAGCTGCCACTTCTTTTGATTTTGCCATCTTTCGTATAATTTGCATATTCTGTGCAATTACATCTAAATCAATTTCTGTCCACAATAATCTTATCATTTCGGACTCCACAATCTATTCGCTTCCATTCTTAATCATTCTAGTACATTTCAATTTGCAAATACTATTTTTTAATTTGCTTCATAACGACGAATACGCAAGTTCAAGTTATATTCTTCACAAACCTTTTTACAAGCATTGATTTCATCTTCGCCGATAATATCCACTATAGTTACTACTACATTTGGAATGTAATTTTTGCAATCCACTGCAAAATCAAGCATAGCTTTATAAGATTTTATACCAAAACGACTGCGTGTAACTTCTAAATATTTTTCTGCATTTGATTCATTCAAACTTATAGAAATAGTATTTAACAAGCCTTTAAATAACACAGCTGTTTTTTTACCATATTCTAAATCGCTCAAACCATTTGTATTCATTCTAACTTTAAATTTAGGATATGTTTGATGGATAAAAGTCAATAATTTTACCAAGTCATCTAAACGCATAGTTGGTTCACCAAAACCACAGATGACAATATCTGCTACATTTTCCATAGGTGCATTTAAAAATGCTTGTTTAATCTCTTCTAAAGAAGGTTCGCCATCTTTTAACCATAACTTATGGTCATTCTTTAAATGACGCAAACAAAATGTACAATTACAATTACATCTATTGGTAAAATTTACATACATATTGAATTTTTCTTTAGGAAATAATTTAACTTTTTCACTAAAATCAATATATCCATTATTATGTAATGTATATAATATCATTTAATCACCTTTTCCTTGTTACAATATAACATAAAAATTATAGCCTTTTATCTTCTAAACTTCAATATAAAATCATATTTATAAGTAATAAATAAGCTTTAATTCTACCAACTACAATGTTTAGTAAAATTAAAGCTTATTTTTGTACGCTATTATTTTAAATCAGTTAAATATTCTTCAAAACATAGGCCATAATTCCATGGCACATTTAAAGAATTAGTATATGCCATTGCTTTTCCTACAAAATCAGCTGCTTTTTGTACTGCTTTTGGTAAAGCTTCTCCACGAACTAAACAAGCTGTCAAGATAGCCACAAAAGCATCTCCTGTACCTGAATGTTCCTCTGGTATGCGATTATTTTCTTGCATACATGGATTTTTGCCTTGCTCATAAATATAATTATAAACTTTGTCAGCTGTTTCATTGACAAGACCTGTGATTACAATTTGCTTTACGCCTTTAGTAGCTATAGCTTGTGCCATTTTTAATAATTCAGCTTCAGTTGGCATTTTATCTGGATATTCTATATCTAATAATTGACAAACCTCAGTTAAATTCGGCGTTAAAACATCAGCTACATTTAATAATTGTCGCATTTTTAAACAAAGTTCTTCATTATAAGAAGAATACAATTTCCCGCCATCACCCATTACAGGATCAACGACAAATAAAGTATTTTCTTTTTTAAAGCGTCTTGCAAATTCTAATACAAGTTCAATCTGGTCTTTAGAGCCTAAAAAACCTGTCAAAATACCATCAAATTCTAGATTCAATGCTTGCCAATTATCCATATGAGCCTTCATATGACGAGTATAATCGTCCATATAATGTACAGGAAAACCTGTATGTGCTGCTAAAATCGCAGTTGGAAGTGGACAAGCTTGTATCTTTAATGCTGAAATTAATGGCAATTGTACTGTTACAGAACAGCGACCAAAACCTGTTATATCATTTATTAAAGCAATTTTTTTTTGTCTTTTCACTTACTCTAAAACAGCTCCTGTGCTAGCAGATGTTGTAAGTTTTGCATAACGGGAAAGATATCCTGTTTTTACTTTTGGTTCAGGTTTTACCCAGTTAGCTTTACGTTTAGCCATTTCTTCATCGCTGATTAATACATTTAATTTACGATTTGGAATATCGATATCAATGATATCACCATCTTCAAGATATGCGATTGGACCGCCAGCCATAGCTTCTGGAGATACGTGACCAATACAAGCACCACGAGTAGCACCAGAGAAACGACCATCTGTGATAAGAGCTACTTTTAAGCCCATACCTGCGATAACAGCAGTTGGATTGAGCATTTCACGCATACCAGGGCCACCTTTTGGACCTTCATAGCGAATTACTACTACATCGCCATCTTTGATTTTGCCACCAGTAATAGCTTCAATAGCTTCTTCTTCAGAATTAAAGCATTTTGCTGTACCTTTATAGCAAAGCATATCTTCTGTTACTGCACTAGCTTTTACTACTGCATAATCTGGAGCTAAATTACCTTGTAATATAGCGATACCACCTGTTGGACGATATGGTGCTTCTACTGTTTTGATTACATCAGCACGCTGAATTTCGCTATTTTTTATTCTATCTTCAACAGTTCCTGTTACTGTGAGTGCATCTAAATGAATAAGACCTTTTTTGCTGAGTTCATGCATTACTGCACAAACACCGCCAGCTTCATTTAAATCTTGCATATGATGAGTACCAGCTGGACTTAATTTTGTAATATAAGGTGTTTTAGCACTGATTTCATCAAATAATGGAGCTGGAAGTTTAATACCTGCTTCATGTGCAATTGCTGTAAGATGAAGTACAGTATTAGAAGAACCACCAATACCCATATCTACAGTGATTGCATTTTCAAATGCTTTTTGAGTTAAAATATCACGAGGTTTAATATCTTTTGCAATTAAATCCATGATTACATGACCAGCTTGTTTTGCAAGTGAAATTCTAGCACCAGTATAAGCAGCTGGAATTGTACCATTACCAGGAAGACCCATACCTAATACTTCTGTTAAAGTATTCATTGTATTAGCTGTAAATAATCCAGAGCAAGAACCGCAACCTGGGCAAGCTTTTGCTTCTAAATCATACATTTCATCTTCTGTGATTTTGCCAGCTGTAAATTTACCAGCAGCTTCAAAAGTTGTGCTTACGCTGACATCTTTACCTTGATAGCGACCTGCAAGCATAGGACCACCACTTACTACTACGCAAGGAATATTCAAACGAGCAGCAGCCATGAGCATACCTGGAACGATTTTATCGCAGTTTGGAATGAGTACTAAACCATCAAAAGCATGAGCTGTTGCTACAGCTTCGATAGAATCAGCAATTAATTCACGGCTAGCCAAGGAGAATTTCATACCAGGGTGTCCCATAGCAATACCATCGCAAACACCAATAGCTGGGAATTCAATAGGTGTACCGCCAGCAGCAGCTACGCCGAGTTTTGCTGCATCAGCGATTGTACGTAAATGAATATGACCTGGAATTATTTCATTAAAAGCATTTACAATACCAACTAATGGTTTTTTCAAATCTTCTGGACCATATCCCATAGCATTAAATAAAGCACGATGTGCTGAACGAGTTGCACCTTTTTTTACTAAATCACTTCTCATGAACAAACCACCTTTTCTATCTACATATAATATATAAACAATAAATTTATTATACTAACAGATTAATCATATATACAAATAAATTTCTCTTAATCCATGCGATTAACTGCACTGATTAAAGCTTTTATGGAAGCAGTGATAATATCTGTATCCATACCAGCACCCCAGTATGTTTTGCCATTTTCTGCTGTAATACCTACATATGCCATAGCTCTTGAAGTAGCACCAATTTCCATAGCATGTTCACTATAAATTAAATTATCATATTTGATGCCAAATTCTTTTTGTATAGCATTACTTGCGGCATCAAAGCGACCATTACCTTGTGTTTCTACTACAACTTCATGACCATGTTCCATCAAATGTACATTACCTTTAAATGTGCCATCTGCTTGTTTATTCAAGACAAAATCAATCAATTTATATGGTTCTTCAACATTTACATAATTGTCTTGGAAAATCTGATAAATTTCTTCTGGCATAAGTTCTTTATGTTTATGGTCAGATACACCTTTTACGCAATAACCGAAGTCTTCACGCATTTTCTTAGGCATATTAAGACCATATTTTTGTTCCATAACATAAGCTACGCCACCTTTACCAGATTGGCTATTGATACGAATAACATCTGCATCATATTGACGACCAACATCTTGTGGGTCAATTAAAAGATATGGAACAGTCCAATGTGGTTCATCATTTTCTTCACGCCATTTCATACCTTTAGCGATAGCATCTTGGTGAGAGCCGGAGAATGCTGCAAATACGAGTTTACCAGCATATGGTTGACGTTCATATACATGCATACGAGTTACGCGTTCGTACATTTCAATGATTTCTGGCATATTGGAAAAATCAAGTTTAGGGTCAACACCTAAGGCAAACATATTCATAGCGATAGTGATGATATCGGCATTACCTGTACGTTCACCATTACCAAAGAGAGTACCTTCAATACGGTCAGCACCAGCGAGTAAGCCCATTTCAGAATCTGCAACACCTGTACCACGGTCATTATGTGGGTGAAGTGATAATACTACATTTTCACGATATTTAAGATTTTGAGAAATATATGCTATCTGACTTGCATATACATGAGGCATGGACATCTGCACTGTTGCAGGTAAATTAATGATAGCTTTTCTATCGCTTGTTGGTTGCCATACATCTAAAACAGCATTACATACTTCTAAAGCAAATTCTGGTTCTGTTCCTGTGAAACTTTCTGGAGAATATTCAAAACGATAATTTGCTCCTGCTTGTTCAGTTAAATCTTTAAGTAATTTTGCACCATCAATAGCGATTTGTTTGATTTCTTCTTTAGATTTTCTAAATACTTGTTGACGTTGTGCTACAGAAGTGGAATTATACACATGAACTATAGCATTTTTTACACCTTTTAAAGCTTCAAAAGTTCTTTTGATGATATGTTCACGAGCTTGAGTCAATACCTGTACTGTTACATCATCAGGAATTAAATCTTGTTCTACCAATGTACGCAAAAATTCAAATTCAGTTTCAGAAGCTGCTGGGAAACCTACTTCAATTTCTTTAAATCCGATTTCTACAAGGCGTTTATAAAATTCGATTTTTTCCTCTAAGCTCATAGGAATAATCAAAGATTGATTACCATCGCGAAGGTCTACGCTACACCATGTAGGAGCTTTATCCACATATTCTTTTTGAGTCCAACTCATGTCTACTGTTGGTGGCATAAAATAACCTTTAGTATATTTATTAACATTCATCATTATGTATTCCTCCAATAACAATTTATAAGTACAGCTTTCATCTCTAAAACTAGAGACGAAAGCTGTACTTACGCGTTACCACTCTTATTCATGTAAAAATATCTACATGCACTCATTTTTAAACTCAATATAACGGTCGAGTACCGACTTAACCTAATTATCTATAATCTAAGATGTTCAGCCAGCTATTCCAAGGCGAGTTCAAAAAATCTTCCTTACTGTTTTGCACCAATCAACAGCTCTCTGTAAAAGAAAATAATTTTACTATTCCTTTTCTTCATATTTTTATATTTATAATTGTTTAATATTGCTGTTTAATACCTTATCATATAGCATAATTTTTTGCAAGTGTTTTGTATACAAATTTACATTTTATTTTAAAGAATTGACATCTTTATAGAAATCTTTTACTGCTCTAGTGATGTACTCCCACCACTTTCGCTATCGCTTAGAAGTGGGGGCTTCTTGTTCGATACAACTTTTGTTGTAAGCATAAGCAAG